>NZ_JACOMP010000146.1:0-18382 GCF_014466085.1 Thermosynechococcus sp. OHK43 | reverse complement strand
GTCCCATACCCGCCCAACCGGGGATGCCCCCACGCCCCATGCCGCCGCAGCCGGCAATGCCCCAACAGGTGGTGGCAACCCAACCGATGCCGACACCGGCTGCTCGCATTTCTGGCCCCACGATGGAGCAACTGGTGCGGGAGGCCTTTGAGCACGGCTACTCCGATATTCATGTGGGAGTTGGCGAAGCGCCACGCTTTCGCGATCGCGGACGTTTAGAGATTACTAACTATCCCGTTACTGACGAAGAAACTTTTAACTACTGGCTCAATGAACTGCTCACCCCCCAACAAATCGAGCAGTTTCGCACCCACCTGGAATACGACGGCGCCTACCAGTATGAAGGACTGTGTCGGGTACGGATCAACATCTTTGTCGCCCTAAAAGGACCCGCCATGGTGCTGCGGCTAATTCCCGTGAAGATTCTGACCCTAGAGCAGTTGAATTTGCCGCCCGTCTTTAAGGATCTCTGCCACTACCACAAGGGTCTGATTCTGGTGACAGGACCAACGGGTTCTGGGAAGTCCACAACTCTGGCGGCCATGGTGGACTACATCAACACTGAAATGCAAAAGCACATTATCTCCATTGAAGACCCGATTGAGTTTGTGCACCAAAGCCGCCGTTCCCTCATCCGCCAGCGGGAGGTGGGCATCCATACCCTTAAATTTGACAATGCCCTCAAGGCCTCCCTGCGGGAAGACCCCGACATTATTCTCATTGGCGAGATGCGCGATCGCGAGACAGTGAATACCGCCCTCAAAGCCGCCCAAACCGGTCACCTGGTCTTTGGTACCCTGCACACCAACAGTGCCGTGAAAACGATTGAGCGCATCCTCAACCTCTACAACCCCGATGAACAAGGGCCGATGCGGATGCAGGTGGCGGAATCCCTGGTGGCGGTGATTGCCCAAGCCCTTGTGCGCACCACGGATGGCAAGCGGGCGGCCATTCACGAGATCATGATCAACACCGATGCCATCAAGGACTACATTTTGCGGGGTGAAGTGGAGGAAATTGAGGCGATTATTCCTCAGTGTACCTACGACGGTATGTGCACGATGAACCAGTGCCTCTACGAACTCTATGAGGCAGGGCGCATTGACGAAGAAACCGCCATCGAAAACTCCCCCAAACCCAACGAAATGGCGCAAATTCTGCGGGGACGTATCTAGGGCAATGGTTGGCCTCAAGCCTATCCTATACAAGGGGTTGGCGCTCTTTACGCCGGGGGAGGATGTGGTCTTTTGCCGTGACCCATCAAAGCAGGGACATTGGCATCAGTCACTCTGTCAAGCCCTGCAACAACTCTTGGATTTAGAGGAGCCGCCCCTTTTTCTCTCTCCCTGTTATACGGCGGCCGTCGATTACTGGTTTGATGAAGAACAGCACTGCCTGCGGGTGGCGGCGGAGGTTTATCCTTTGGCATGGCCCCATCGTCCCCTATTGAATGCCCTCTTTGCCCCTGCTCATCAGCCCACGTTGCCGTGGCAGTTGATACAGGATCCGCAGCATCCCTGCGATGCCCAAGCCCTAGAGGCCTACCGCAGCAGCTTTCCGCAACTGTGGGAGCACCACCAACTGATCTATGATTTGCAGGAAGCCACGCCCCCGAGCAGTTTTGCACCGCGTCCTTCGCAACCCGATCGCTATATCTTTCGCCTCTATGTGCGCGGCGAAACCCATGCGGCTGAGGTTGCCCTCAAAAACCTCCATGATTTGCTTAGTTGCTCCCTTAAGGTGCCCTACACGCTCAAAGTGGTGGATGTCACTAAGCAACCAGATCTGGCGGAGGAGGATCAAGTCCAAGCCACGCCAACATTGGTGCGGGTGTATCCCCGACCAGTGCGCCGCCTTGTGGGACGCTTGGATAATCGCTATCGCCTGGAACGTTTGCTCAGCCCTTAGACCGATGACTCATTCTGCCAAAGACCTTCTTGCGGCGGCTGCCGTGGAGCGACGGTTGGGAAACCGTGATGCCTATGTGCCTTATCTGCGCCAAGTGTTTGCCGATGTCGTGGGGGAAGATGACACGGTTAGTGAAACCTATGGTGGCTTAGGAGCAGCCCAAGAGCGTTTGGCCAAAATTCAGCCCCTACGCTATGGCAAAAGTCGCAACTTTTTAACGGGGGCAGTGACGGGCCTTTCGGCCTATTTGCGCCATGGGGTAATCAGTTTAGCGGCGGTGCGTGATCGCGTACGGCAATCGGTAGATGACCCCTCTCAAGCGGAGGCGCTATTGCAACAATTGGCGTGGCGAGACTATTGGCAGCGCCTCTATGCCCATTGGGGCGATCGCCTGTGGCAGGACATTGAACCCTACAAGACGGGCTGGCAGGCAACCGACTATCAAGCGCAATTGCCCCCTGCTCTCATCGCTGCGGCAACGGGGCTAGCCTGTATGGATGCCTTTAGTTACGACCTGCAACGAACCGGCTACTTGCACAACCATGTTCGCCTCTGGTTGGCTGCCTATGTGGTGCATTGGTGTCGGGTGCGCTGGCAGGCGGGCGCCGCTTGGTTTCTGCAGCACTTGCTCGATGGCGATCCGGCAAGTAATAACCTCTCATGGCAGTGGGTCGCCAGTACCTTTAGCCACAAGCCCTACTTTTTTAACCGCCAAAACCTGGAACGCTATAGCGATGGCAAATACTGTCGGCAGTGCCCAAGGAGCGATCGCTGTCCCTTTGATGCCACCTACGAGGAATTGGCAGCCCGCCTTTTTCCCCACAAGGAATAGAGTTATTGGGGGGTCGGCTTCACGGTTTTGCGCAGAATCAAACAGTTGCCACCCTCCTCTATGGCTTGATAGGCCAATTCATCCATGATCGTTGCCAAAAGGCGTAGACCCCGTCCTCCTTCGGCATCAGTGGAAATTTGCGGCGGCAGCGTTTGCAACTTTGCCCCCAGGTCAAAGGGGTCACCCCGATCCCAAATGCGCAATTCAATGTGGGTCTCGGCGATGCACAGATCAATGCGAATCGGCGTCTCCGGGGGGCGATCGCGATGGGCATGGCGAACGGCGTTGGTAAACCCCTCTGCAAGCGCCAGTTCCAATTTCAACCACTCCTCAAGGGGCAGCGTGGGCGGGCGGTACTGATTAAACCATGCCAATAGTGCCTCCAGCTGGGTCAAGTCACTGGGCAAGGTCAGGGAAACAGTCACGCGGGGAAAGGTCATAGGTGCAGTTGTAGCGCAGCAGCGGCGAGGTCAAGACTAGCTACATTTTCCGTGTTTGATGACCCAATAGGATGCTCCAGAGCGATCGCCAGCGGAGAGGCTGGCACAAGCCCCTCGGAAAAAACCGCGTGCCAAGGATAATCAGCAAGCCATAGAGCATAAGACGCCCATCGCGGCAAAAAGTGGCCACTGGTGGTGGCAAATAGGCTTGATCGGCAAGGCTCCGTAGGAGTTCTGGTAAGGCCGTAAAGAGTATACCGCCAGCGATCGGCCCCACGAATGTCCGATTGCCCCCTATCAGCACTGCCGTCAGTGCCAGCACCCCGGTATCAAACGTGCCCTGACGGGGATTCCAAGTATTCAAGAGATGAGCAGCCAAAACCCCAGCCACCCCCGCCAGAATAGCCCCCAAGACAAAGCCCAAAACCTTGTAGTGAGTGGTATCAATGCCCAAGGTCTGTGCCACCAATTCATCGCTACGAATGGCCTGCATTGCCTTGCCAGCACGGGTCTGTTCCAAATGACCGATGGCGATCGCCACCATGATCAGCAAGGGCAGCGTCAGCCACAGATAGCCCAAGGGCGTACTAAAGGGTTGGGGAATCCCAAAGATACCGACCGCCCCCCCGGTAACCTCCAAATTGAGTGCCAACACCCGCAGCACCTCAGAAAAAGCGATTGTCGCAATGGCAAAATAAATGCCCCGTAACCGCAGTACTGGTACCCCCAAGCCCCATCCCACCAGACCACAGACAAGAGCCGCCAAAACCATTTCCCCCAGCACCAAGGGCACCGGATAGGGGTTCAGTCCTGTAAAAACACGGGTGGAAAGCAAAGCAGCAATATAGCCACCAATGGCATAAAAAGCTGGACTGGCAAGGGAGAGTTGGCCACTCATTAAGGGCAAATAGAGCGATAGTGCCAGCATCGCCCCCAGGGTCATCGAAACCAGCAAGAAATCGTATGTGCCCAGCCAGCCCGCCATAACCAGCGCTAAACATCGATTCCACAAGCTGCCACGGCATCCTCAGCAAGCTGCTGCAGGTCTGCAATAATGGCTGCTTCTAGGGTCTTATCCCCAAGGCGAATCGTCAGACGCGACAGCCGCAGTGAGGCCGTAATCCGACCGCTGGGCAAATCTAACCAGATCAACTGTTGAAACTGGCGACAGCGACCACCATAGCGTTGGGCAAGGGACGTAAGTTCCGCATCGGTGGGCGATCGCCCCAAATCCAGATCAACCACCCATGTGCCGCCACATTCGCGGCGTTTAGAAAGTTGAATCGGCATCCCTTAGAACTAACCTATAGGCGTTGGGCATAAAATTCACACCAAGGATCACCTTTTTCCCGTGCCTTCACCTCCACCCCCTGAAAGACACCGCCCCGCTGAAAGAGACGATTGTAAAAAGCCTCATCCAAGACGGGTTTCTGTTGAATGCGGCCGTTATAGACAATGTTCATCATTGCAGGGACCGCCCCTTGGGCAAAATAGCAGGCCGGTTGGACAGCATGGGGATAGGAGGCCAAGAAGTAGTTGGTTTCGTAGTTACCATCAATGGCCACTCGACAGGATTCGTTCCGGACCACTTCTAGGGCTTGCCAACGGCCCCATCCCAAGCTACTGGCAACGGCATAGCCGCCGTGAATCCAATCGGTGTCGGTCTTCAGCATGGGGCCAACCACCGTTTCCCACTCCACCGACTCCATGATATTGCCAAAGGTGTAAAAGACACAAACATGACCCGATTCACGAATCAAGGCCTGTCCCACCTCTAAAAGCTCCGGGTGAACCTTTTGTAGCTCATCAAGGAAACGGTACTGAATGCGGTTGTAGTAGTTGGCAGGCATCCGCGTCAGCAGCACATTAAACGCCCGAATTTGGCCATTCCCATCCCCTTCAAGGGGCAGCCCCCAGAGGGCTTCATTCACCGCATCATAGTCCACGCTGGTTTCCCCTTTCGGCAGCAGGACAGGTTGATCAATTAGCTTGCCCATTTGCGGACTCGGCGTTAGGGAACGGCGCACCGGTGCTTTGGCCACCTGGATCAGGCAGTGATCCTGCCGCGTCACCGCCATACAACTGGTTTCTTCGGCCACGTAGGTGCCCAATTCGGCAAAGGTGGCATCTAAAGCGGCCGCCACATAGCCCACCGCCAAGTGATCCATTGGTTTTGTGCGGTTCACCTGCTCGCCATATTTCCCTAACCAAGCCTCAGCATAGTGGGAGTGGGTCAACTCCACTTGCCCCCCTTTCTCTGTTACCTCAAAGTTGAGACAGCCAAACCCCAAAAACCTAAAGATTTCTGCGGCAGTGGCAAGGCATTCCGCTGGTGTTTGCACTGCCAACGTATTAAAGGCATTGGCAAGTAAGCTATAGAAAATCTCTTGGGCTGAGGTCCGCAGGATACTGACCCCATCAATCCAGTCAGGATCCTCAATGGTTTGTTGAAGAAATAGATTGTAGTGGTGGCAGTGGAAAATCACTGGCTCGTTAAAAAACGCCACCAGCTTCCGCGGGCGATCAATGCGCAGACGCTCAAACATAGGCACAAATCCTTTCTGGGGTTTCTCATTGGAGAAAATAGAACAGCATTAGGGAGACGGCACAGGGAGACGTTCCATACCCACGAGATCGGCTACCGCTTTGTAGAGAATGCGTACTTCCCGCTCATCCAATTGGCCTTTTTCCAGTCGCTCGCGGTGCAAGCCTGTTTTCAACGACAGCCGCAGCGTCACAAAGTGGGGATCCGGAGCATAGCGACGGGCATAGCTGAGCAGCAGTTGGGCAACCGAGCTAGCGTTGTCCTGTACCGGCGGCAGCAGGGGTTTTCCATCGGCCAAGATAGCCTTAATGCGCTCAAACACTAGCTTCAGGTTAGTGCTCGCCTTCGTGAGAAACAGTACAAAGTAGGGAGTTTTGCTGAAGGCTTTAATCACCAGCCGCACCTCTGCCGAACCCGCTAGCAAATAGTCCGCCTCTGAGGCAGGATCCATCACTTGACACACGCGGTTATTCGCTCGCAGCAGATCGCTGGCATAGGCTCCCAAAGAACTGAGGGAGGCATTTTCAAAGTAAGTGCCACTGTAGTTAATTTCGGCAATGGTTGCCCCATCGGTCATGCGGCCAATTAACACGGCTAACACGCCCGGCACTCCGGCAATATGTTGCTCTAAAACACTATTGAGCGTGCGCACCAACATTATGGGTTCTCCTAGGGAAGATAGATTAGACTTTGATCGTAAATTTTATAGACGTTACCAATGGTTGCTCATCCGTATAATTGCTGATATGACGGGTAGTTTATTAAAAATTAACATTTGTATTCTTGACTACAATTTCTTCGCCTACCCCCTATAGGAGGGAACCATGGCCACGGCAACAGCACTGCCTATTCCTGATTTCTTTAATCCTGCTAAGGTCGCTGAGGTGTGGCGTGTCCCCTACCAAGAACGGGCAGCACAGGCGCGCCAATGGGCACAGCACTACCAGATTCCGCCCGCGAGTGACGATCCACAGCGGACGATTCTCTTGCTCACTGATGTCCAAAACACGTTTTGCTTACCAGAGTTTGAGCTATTTGTCCCTGGTGCAGTTGCGGATAATCAACGCCTATGCCGCTTCATTTACACCCATCTTGCCCAGATTAGCGAGATCATTGTTACCCTTGATACCCACACTGCAAGTCAAATTTTCCATCCCCTCTTTTGGGTTAACCCTGCCGGTGAGCATCCACTACCTTTAACCACCATCACGCTCCAAGACGTTGAGGAGGGATATTGGCAACCCAATCCCCACCTGCTGTCTTCATTGCCCCTAGGAGATCTGGCGAGTCTTCAGACCTATGCCCGGCACTATGTGGCACAGTTAGCTGCCAAGGGGAGGTTTCCGCTGACGATTTGGCCCTACCACTCGATGCTGGGGGGGATTGGTCATGCCCTTGTGTCTGCTGTGGAGGAAGCCTGTTTCTTTCACACCGTGGCGCGACAGCAGCAAACCCGCATCGAACTCAAAGGTAGCCATCCCCTGACGGAAAATTACTCGGTGCTGCGTCCAGAGGTCAGCCATGACCCCCAAGGACGTCCCCTCGGGGCGGTGAATAGGGCCTTGATTGAGCATCTGCTGGCGGGCGATCGCCTGATCATTGCCGGTCAGGCCAAAAGTCACTGTGTTGCTTGGACAGTGGCCGACCTGCTCAGGGAAATTCAACAGCGAGATGCCCAACTGGCTCAACGAGTCTACCTCCTTGAGGATTGTATGTCCCCTGTGGTGGTGCCGGGGGTCGTGGACTTTAGTGAAGCTGCCAATGCAGCCTTTGCCGAGTTTGCCGCTGCCGGTATACACCGGATCAGCACCAGCAGTGTTCCTTGGAATCTTTAGTTGATCTAAAGACTCACCACTTCTGAACAGAGACGGTTTAGGATCGAGGCTAGAGACATCCTCACTAGGGAGGGGCAATGACCGACTACGCAGCCCACGAACAGGCCCTCGATCGGGATTGTTTGACCCTATCTCGCCACGTTCTCCAGCAACTCCAAAGCTTTGATGCTGCTGCCCAAGATCTAAGTGCCCTGATGAATCGCATTGCCCTTGCTGGCAAGCTCATTGCCCGCCGTTTGAGTCGAGCGGGTCTGATGGAGGGGGTGTTGGGCTTTACGGGAGCTGTAAATATCCAAGGGGAAGATGTCAAAAAAATGGATGTCTATGCCAACGAGGTCTTTATTGCCGCCTTCAAGCAGAGTGGCTTGGTATGTCGCCTTGCCTCCGAGGAAATGCAGAAGCCGTACTACATTCCCGAAAATTGTCCCATTGGCCGCTACACTCTCCTGTACGATCCCCTCGATGGTTCCTCCAATGTGGATATCAACCTCAATGTGGGATCGATTTTTGCGATTCGCCAGCAGGAAGGTACCGATCTAGACGGTACCGCTGCCGATCTCCTGCAAGATGGCCACAGGCAAATTGCCGCTGGCTATATTCTCTATGGCCCCAGCACGATGCTGGTCTATTCCCTGGGCAAGGGTACCCATGTCTTTGTCCTTGACCCCAGCCTCGGTGAGTTTATTCTGGCGATCGAGAACCTGCAAATTCCTGCCAGTGGTGCCATTTACAGTGTGAACGAAGGCAACTTCTGGGCATGGGAAGAACCGATTCGTAACTACGTCCGCCATGTGCATCGTCAGCCCGGCTATAGCGCCCGCTATAGTGGTGCCCTTGTTGCTGATATTCACCGCATTCTCATGCAGGGGGGCGTCTTTCTCTATCCCGGCACCCAAAAGAACCCCGCTGGTAAGTTGCGGCTCCTCTACGAAGCGGCTCCAATTGCCTTCCTGGTGGAACAAGCAGGGGGTAAAGCCAGTACCGGTACCCAACCGCTTCTGGATGTTGTGCCCGATCATCTGCACATGCGTACACCGCTGATTGTTGGCAGTCCTGAGAACGTCGCCCTCGTGGAATCCTTTATCCAGCAAACCCCTGCCCAACCAACCGTGACACAGGTGTAACCCATGGTAACCTTGTTTGAAAATCCCCTGCGGGTTGGACTACGCCAAGAACGAACCCCAGAGCCACTGATTTTGGTGATTTTTGGTGCCAGTGGCGATCTTACTCAGCGCAAACTGATTCCTTCGATTTATCAACTGAGACTCGAACGCCGTCTGCCCCCCGAACTTACCATTGTTGGCGTGGCACGTCGCAACTGGAGTGATGACTATTTTCGCGAGCACCTCCGCCAAGGGGTCGAGGAGTTTGGTGGCGGCATTCAGGCGGAGCCCCTGTGGCAGGAATTTGCCCAAGGTCTGTTTTATTGCTCTGGCAATATCGATGATCCCGCCGCCTACGCCCAGCTGAAAACATTGCTAGCTGAGCTAGATGAAAAACGCCAAACTCGCGGCAATCGCGTCTTTTACCTTGCGGTCTCGCCGAACTTTTTCGTTGAAGCCATTCAGCAACTGGGGACAGCGGGGCTATTGAGTGATCCCCAAAAGCATCGTCTCGTGATTGAAAAGCCTTTTGGCCGTGATCTCACCTCTGCCCAAGCCCTCAATGAGGTGGTGCAGTCGGTGTGCAAGGAGGAGCAGGTTTACCGCATTGACCACTACCTTGGCAAAGAGACGGTGCAAAACCTGATGGTGTTTCGCTTTGCCAATGCCATTTTTGAACCCCTCTGGAACCGCCAGTACGTGGATCATGTGCAGATTACGGTTGCCGAAACCGTCGGGGTTGAAGACCGGGCCGGCTACTATGAAACTTCGGGTGCCCTGCGGGACATGGTGCAAAACCACATTCTCCAGTTGCTGGCTCTGACGGCTATGGAACCCCCCAATGCCCTCGATGCCGATAGTCTGCGCAGCGAAAAGGTGAAGGTCCTCCAAGCCACCCGTTTAGCGGATCTTGATAATCTCGATGCCTGTGCTGTCCGCGGCCAATACCGAGCCGGCTGGATGAAGGGCAAACCTGTTGTGGGCTATTGTGAGGAGCCGGGCGTGAGTCCCACCTCCACCACTCCCACCTATGCGGCCCTAAAACTCATGATTGATAACTGGCGATGGCAGGGGGTGCCCTTTTATGTGCGCACGGGTAAACGCTTGGCAAAAAAGGTCACAGAAATCTCAATTCAGTTTTGTGAGGTGCCTTTACTGATTTTCCAGTCGGCCGCCCGCCAAACCAATCCCAATGTTCTAACGATGCGCATTCAACCCAATGAAGGGATTGCTCTGCGCTTTGAGGCAAAAATGCCCGGTGCAGATCTGCGCACACGCACGGTGGAAATGGACTTTAGCTACGGCTCCTCCTTTGGGATGGCGACCGCGGATGCTTATGCGCGGTTATTACTGGACTGCATGTTAGGGGACCAAACCCTGTTTACGCGGGCAGATGAGGTGGAGGCGGCTTGGCGCGTGGTGATGCCGGTTTTAACGGCTTGGGATGCCCCCACTGATCCAGAGGCCATACCCACCTATGACGCGGGGACTTGGGGGCCGGATGCAGCAGAGGTGATGATTAATGCCGATGGCCGGCGCTGGCGGCGACTGTAATCTTTGCCCATCATGGGAAGAAATGGGAATCAAGGCCAAACTCCATTAACAGATTAGGTACCTAGGTATGGCAACTGAATCAACTCCCCTCGTAGCGCTCCAAGATCCCGTGGATGTCTCCCTTGATGATATTGAGCAAAGTTTGCGGCAAATTTGGCTCAGCCACGGCGGGGATGGCACGGCTCCAGCAGCAGTACGGGCAACCACCTTTACCCTAGTTGTCTATGAGGCGGATGATACTCAACAATTGCTAGCGGCCTTGGGCTATTACACTGGCCCCATTGATGGCATTCTTGGTCCGCGGATGCAGTCAGCAATTCGTGCTGCTGAAAAGAATCACAACTTGCCCTTGACGGGTCGAGTCACGCCCCAATTGCGGCAGGCTTTGCAAGCAGAATATGCTCAGGGAATCCCTCGGAGCGATCGCTATGCGGTGGATATGCGCGGTAGTGGTATTGCTGACGCGATCGCTAGCCAAAATCCCTGTCGGGTGATTGCCCTGTGTCCTACCCTTGGCGAAGATACAGGAATTACCGCTCAAGTGGCCGCCTATTGTCCAATTAACAAAAAGATACGCAGTTCCCTCGTCTGCTGTGAATACATTACGCTCAAGGGCACCCATGAAGCTTTTCAGCGGGCCCAACCCCTCTTGAAATCCCTGATCATTCAAGAGTTACCCCGCTTTTTGTGGTGGAAGGGGGATTTGTTCCATAACTTTGAGTTGTTTCAAACCCTTGCCCCCCAATTTAGCCGCGTGATTGTGGATTCCAGTGAATTTCTCGATCCGCTGCGGGGTCTGCGGGCGATCGCTCCTTTACTCGAACAAAACCTCCCCCTCACGGATTTGAACTGGCGACGTCTTGGGGCCTGGCAAGAACTGGCTGCCGAAGCCTTTGATCCCCCCGAACGCCGCTTGGCCATTCAGGAAATTGACCAGGTGGTCATTGACTACGAAAAAGGTAATCCCGCCCAAGCTTTAATGTACCTTGGCTGGTTGGCCTCCCGTCTGCAGTGGCAGCCCCGACACGTTGTCTATGAAAGTGGCGATTATGACCTCTACCAGGTGGAACTCGTGAGTGCTGATCAGCGCTACATTCGCGCCGAACTGGCGGGCGTACCAACAGGGGATCCAGGACAGGTTCTCGGGGATCTCATTGACTTGAAGCTCACTTCCACCAATCTAGAGGCAGACTGCTGTACAATTATTTGCTCTGAAACCCGTGGCTGTATGCGCATGGAAGCGGGTGGCAGTGCCCAGTTGTGTCGCACTTACCACGTCACACCCCTGAGTGATCAAACCGCTGAGATCCTTCTAAGTCAAGAGCTACAGCGCTGGGGACAGGACTTTCTCTACAGTGAGAGCTTTGCTGTTGTTTCCCAGCTGCTAGCTCTCATGCCTTAGCATTAGATCCCATGACGGAAGATTTTCGCCTTGTCATTGATCTCAGTGTGGTGCTGGGGGCAGCGGCAGTGGGAGGTCTGTTGGCAGCTTTGCTGCGACAACCAATCCTGCTGGGCTACCTTTTGGCCGGTATGCTGGTGGGGCCAACGGGCCTGGGACTCCTAAGGGAAGTGCCTCAGGTGGAAGGTTTAGCACAACTGGGGGTGGCCTTTTTGCTCTTTGCCCTAGGGGTGAGCTTTTCCCTCGGTGAAATTCGGAAGGTCCAAGGGGTTAGCTTGGGGGGCAGCGCCCTACAAATTCTCCTTACAATTGCAGTCACAACACTGATTGCCGTGGGGGTTGGCTGGGTGAGTTCCCCCAATCAGGGGGTTTTCCTCGGTGCTGTTCTCTCCCTCTCTTCAACGGCAGTGGTGCTGCGCAGCCTCATGGATCGCAATGAGTTGGAGTCGATCCAAGGGCAAATTATGCTGGGCATCTTGGTAGTGCAGGATTTGGCGGTGGGCTTGATGATTGCCGTCTTACCAGCTCTGAACAAACCCGCAGAGGAGTTGGGACTCGCCCTCGGGCAAGCAGTATTGACCATTGCCTTGATTGCTGTGGGGGCGATCGCTGCTGGTATGTGGTTGCTGCCCCCCCTACTACGGCTACTGGCCAAAACCGAAAGTCGTGAGCTTTTCCTTTTAGGCGTCGTTGCCCTCTGCTTGGGAATTGCGCTGCTGACACAGTATTTGGGGCTTTCAATTGAGATTGGGGCCTTTATTGCGGGTCTGATGATCTCCGAGGTGGAGTATGCCGATCAAACCCTCGATTACGTGGAATCGATCCGCGATATCTTTACAACGCTCTTTTTTGCCTCGATTGGCATGCTCATTGACCCAGTGTTTCTGTGGGAGCACTTGGATCGCATTATTGAATTGGTGAGCCTCGTTATTCTCGGTAAGTTCTTGATCACCACCCCCATTGTTAAGTTCTTTGGCTACTCATGGAAAACGTCGTTGCTGGTGGGGATTGGCCTTGCTCAGATTGGCGAATTTTCCTTTGTGCTGCTGACGGCAGGGCGGGGTTTGGGGTTGGTTTCCCAACAGGTTTACCTGCTCACCCTGGGCACCACCGCAGTCACTTTGCTGGTGACGCCCTTTTTGTTAAAGGTAGTGCCAGTGCTATTGGAACTGCCCCTACTGCGCCGCCTCTTCAAGGAAGATGACATCCTGGCCATGGATTTAACGGGATTGCCCCAGCGAAACCATGTCATTGTCTGTGGCTATGGTCGTGTCGGCAAGAGTCTGGTCAAACTCCTCCAAAAACAAAATTATCCCGTGTTGGTGATTGAGCAAAGTGAAACGGTCATTAACGAAGTACGCGATGCTCAACTGCCCTACATTTATGGCAATGCCGCCAGTAGAACAATTCTGGCCAAAGCAGGGGTCGATCAAGCTCTTGGCATGGCGATCGCTCTCCCCGATAGTATGAGTACCCGCCTCTGTCTCAAGCGCGCCCTCGAGTTTGCCCCAGAACTGGATGTGATTGTTCGCGCCAACAGCGATCGCGACATTGAATTGCTTTATCAACTGGGGGCACGGGAGGTGGTGCAACCGGAGTTTGAAGCCAGCTTAGAGTTGGCTGCCCATCTCTTCTTTAGCCTCGGCATGGGTGAGCGCCATATTCAACAGCAGGTACAACAGGTGCGCGACAGCCATTACGCCAATTTGCGCGGTGATACTCCACCGGAGGGAACCGCCCGTCTCCTGCGGCAAGCGGCTCAGGATATGAATAGTCGCTGGCTGAGTGTCCCTGAGGATTCCCCCATTCGCGGCATGAGCTTAGCAGAAATCCAACTGCGACAGCTGACGGGGGTGACGCTCTTGGCGATTGTGCGGGCGGATGGTACTGAGGTGGATTATCCCAGCGGTCAAACCCGCCTCCAAGGGGGCGATCGCCTCTTGATTGTCGGTCAGCCAGCGGAGTTTGCGGCTTGTGAAGCCCTGATCAATGGCCGTGTCAGTGTGCCCCAAGGGGAAACCTTGTTTCTTTGGATCATGTTGCCCAAAGAGATTGGCGAAAAACATCGCACCATTGCGGATCTGCATCTGCCTGAGACTGTGACGATTCGTGCCCTGCGGCGAGAAGGAACACTTCTTTCTGAACCTAGCAGCGATTGTCCTTTAATGGCAGGCGATCGCCTCCTCCTCACTGGCCCTATGGATGCCCTACGGCGCATTGGCGATCAATTGCAAGCGCGATCAACGCCGCTGCCACCGTGAGCACGCAGGAGCCAGCGGAACTGATTAACATATCAACATATCGGGCCGTCGTTGCCACTCGGCGGGCAAATTCTCCCCTTTCGAGAACCCCCAAACCAATGCCAAGCATGGAGATTCACTCGCCACTCAATTCTTGTTCAACATCACTCATGCACGACTCAACACCGCCGCCCCCCTGTTGTCGGTAAAGACCTGAAAGGCACCATCCGCCAAGAGGCCGGCGATCGCCCCCCGTTCGTTTTCCTCAGAAGGATGCAGCAAACTCAACAATTAGGGGTTGATCCTGAAGATGCTGCCAGGGATCGACTGGAATCTGACCGCTGCCCAATCGCTGTTTCAGGTGTTGCCAAGCGTGATCACTATTGGCGAGCACGAGCTCCCCCACCTTGCGCAGAATCGCTAGGTGTTCAGGGGACAACATCCGACCGACATGGCGCTCAACTGTGGCATTGACGGATTGCAGGACCTGTTGCAGAGGGGCGTTTCTTCCCGCAGCCAAGCACTGATTTTTCTGATTTTTCTAATTTGTTGCCGCTTTTGTTGCCGCTCGTAATCCCAAAGAGGAAGATTGCGGGTCATCGTGGCCACACCCGGGGATAGCAAACAGAAGGATGAGAAGCTTGCCCCTGCCGGAGCAACTGCCAAGCCGCCACAAACCACCGCCGTAATTCCGCCATTGAGTGACCGCGATAGCGACAAACCACCCCGCGAATCAGGGCACTGACACCCATCTCCCCCTGAATCCCCATTGCTAAATCCCGCAGCCGTTGTATCTGTTCGCTGCTCACTTCCCTGCCGACCCAAGCCAATGTGCCCATGAGCGGACACCCCTGCAAGGCATTCATTGCTGTTAGCATCGTTTTCGTACCCTCAATCCGCTGGCGATCGATCCACAGGGGCACACCCCCCTGCCACACCTCCGTATGGGAACGCCAATACCCATGATTAAAGACTTCACCGCGAGCCGTGCGGCCAAAGCGAGTCATCTCCCAAAGGCCCACCTGTGCTTGAGGGGTAAGATCAATGCGCAGGCGTTGGTGAAATTGAGCACCCGCAAAGATAATCGTTTCTTGGGGGAGCCATTCTAAAACAGCATTATCGGCAACATGGCAGTTAACCGTTAGCTCCACAGGGATTTGGGCACGACCGTAGACCTTGGCGGCGGCAGGCGTTGTCAACAGGACACGGCACTGGGGTTCAAGGGTAATCTTTTGGTGCAGGCGATCGCCCCCCACATAGCCCCCCGCCGTATGCAGGATCAGACTGTGGCAAATCGGCTTTCCCTCAGGATAAAATGAGCGTTGTAGCTTCAGGGGTGCCGAGGCATAAGACCGCACTGGAATCGTTTGCCCCTGTCGCCAAGCATAGGCCAGCGCCAATTTGCCTAACCAGCCAGCCACTTTGTCTTAGCTCCCCACCGCCACTAGGGATCGTCGCTGCTGTTGCATCTGGAGATAGACCAAAAGGGCATTGATGTCCGCTGGATTCACCCCACCAATACGGCTGGCCTGGCCAATGGTGAGGGGGCGAATCGCGCTGAGTTTTTCCCGTGCCTCCATTGAAAGGGTGGGGATAGCAAAGTAATCCAAATCGGCAGGGAGAGGACGCTGTTCTTGGCGGGCAATCTGCTCAATTTCCCGCTGTTGTCGCTCAATGTAGCCGGCGTACTTAATGGCAATTTCAACCGCCTCTTTCTCTTGGGGCGTCAAGTCTGGATTGCCAAGGCCGTGGCGATCCAATAGCTCGTAGTGTATCCCCGATCGCCGCAGCAACTCAGCAAGGGCAATGGCACCTTTAATCCCTTGACCCGTCGCGACCACAATCGCTTCGCCCATGGGTTCATGGGCTTTGATGCGCGTGGTTTGCAAGCGTTGGCTCTCAGCCGCAAGGCGTTGCTGTTTTGCTTGAAACACCTGCCATTGGGCTTCACTCACCAAGCCAATCTCGTATCCCAAGGGGGTAAGCCGCTGGTCAGCATTGTCCGATCGCAATACCAAGCGATATTCCGAGCGGCTAGTGAGCATGCGGTAGGGTTCCCGCAGTTCCTTCGTGCACAGATCATCAATAAGAGTACCGATGTAGCTCCCTTGGCGCGGCAAGGTGATCATTGGTTTCCCCTGAACAAAGCGAGCGGCATTAATTCCGGCCACAATCCCTTGGGCTGCCGCTTCCTCATAGCCGGTGGTGCCGTTGATTTGCCCCGCACAAAACAGCCCCTGAATTTTTTTGGTCATCAGGGTGGGAAAGCACTGGGTTGCCGGCAAGTAGTCATACTCCACCGCATAGGCCGGACGCAGCATGATGCAGTTTTCTAGCCCCGGCAGTGTGCGCAACAGTTGCAGTTGCAGCGGTTCTGGAAGTCCCGTAGAAAAGCCTTGGATGTAGAGTTCAGGCGTATTGCGGCCTTCGGGTTCAATGAAAATTTGATGGCTTTCTTTATCGGCAAAGCGGACAATTTTATCCTCAATGCTGGGGCAGTAGCGGGGGCCTTTGGCATCAACCCAGCCACCATACACAGGAGTGAGGTGGAGATTCTCACGGATAAGCCGGTGGGTTTCAGGGGTGGTGCGGGTCAAGTAGCAGTTCATTTGTGGCCTTTCCACCCATGCGGTAGGATCAAAGCTAAACCAGCGCACCTGCTCATCCGGGGGTTGGGGTTCCATCTTGCTGTAGTCCACCGATCGCCGGTCGACCCGTGCAGGCGTTCCTGTTTTCAGACGATCCACCTCAAAGCCGAGGCGGGCTAAGGTTTGGGAGAGTCCCTCGGCGGCAAATTCGCCAGCACGACCAGCGGGCATGGATTTGTTCCCTACCCAGATACGGCCACCGAGGAAGGTTCCCGTTGTCAGAACCACTGCTTGACAGCGAAAGGCGACGCCAAAGTAGGTTTCAACCCCAATCACTGTGTCATGGGCATCGAGGACTAAATCCGTGACCATGCCCTCGCGCAGGAGCAAGTTGGGCTGATTTTCCAGCACCTGTTTCATGACGGCGCTGTATTCGCGCTTATCCGTTTGCGCCCGCAATGCCCAGACCGCTGGCCCCCGTGAGGCATTCAAGAGCCGCTTTTGCAGATAGGTGCGATCGGTGACACGCCCAATTTCGCCCCCTAGGGCATCCACTTCGTGCACCAGTTGTGATTTTGCAGGACCACCCACCGCAGGATTACAGGGCTGCCAAGCAATCTTATCGAGGTTGAGGGTCAGCAACAGGGTACGACAGCCCAACCGCGCCGTTGCCAAGGCCGCTTCACAGCCTGCATGACCCGCACCGACAACAATGACATTAAATTCATCCTGAAACGCAGGCAGCGTTGACATGGCGATTGTACCCTCATGAGCCGAAAGTGGTTTAAAAGAACGTGGCGCTACTGGAGAACCCCGCCAACAGTTGAACGATAAACTGCAAGAGGAAGAAGGCAATGATTGGCGAAAAGTCAAGACCCCCGATGGGAGGAATCAGACCGCGAAAGATATTCAGGTAAGGATCTGTTAACTGACTCAGAATTGAGAAGGGCGAATTGTACCAGTTGATATTAGGAAACCACGACAGAAGTACGCGAATCAGCAGAATAATTAAGTAGATCTGCAAAAAGTTCGCAATCCCCATCAACAGAATAGGCAATACAGCTGCCTCAGTCATTGGTCTTCCCCTTGCAAATTCCAGTGCATTCTTATTCTACCAATGCTATCAAGAAGCTAACCCCAGCAGTCATTTTCCCTCGCTAGACTAGGAAGTAGAAGTTTCTGCATTTATTCCCAAAAGTTATCGCCCTGCGCCTGCCTAGGGGAGCGATCGCCAAAGGATAAAAAGACAAAGACCTGTCCGACAGCGGCTTTGGCTGTTTTGGGCGGGTTCCATCCTTGGGAAAAGGGCTATATTCTGAATTGCGGCTTTTCGTTGACATTCAACTAAAGTTCAGGGGTTCAATATGTTACAGATGTCGGCCACGGGTCATACACTGGTGGGCACCTATGCCCTGATTGGATTTACCATCTCCGGCCTATCGTTTTTGCGGGCTTGGGTACAGCGGCAGTACAAGGGTTCTGTCCAACGTTTGAAAGAAGAGTGCGATCGCCTGCACAGAATTGTTGGCGAACAGGCCCAGCGTATCGAAGGGCTCAAGGAATGGGTCACCCGCAGTGAACAGGAGCGGGATCGCCAGCGCCAAGAAATTGAGCAATTGCGCTCAGAGGTGGAATGGCTGCAAAACCGCTGTCAAGAGCTAGAGGACCAGCAACAGCAACTGCAAACTCAAGTCAGTGACTATCGCCAGCAGGTGGCAGAATTGACGAATGCCCTCAACAGTAGCCAAGCGGAAAACGAAGCCCTGCGGGACAATTGCGATCGCTATCGCCAAGAGCTAGAAACCGCCTACCAGCGCAGCAGCAGCCTTGAAGAGGAATATGCCAGTGAAAGGTCGAGATTAATTGCTTCTTTAACCACAATGGAAGCCACCTGCCGCGAAAAAGAAGCAGAGCTGGCGGCTTGCCAGGCCACGG
>NZ_JACOMP010000145.1:0-16423 GCF_014466085.1 Thermosynechococcus sp. OHK43 | reverse complement strand
CCAGTACCAGCACTACTTGAACCTGCACGGCGGTAAGCCGGTAAACCGCGTCATCCTGCTTACGCCCAACGAGGGGCTCTCCCACCAGCATCTGGCGGAGTTCCAGCTTTCGGGCATCGAGGCCGATCTGTTCTCCAAGGAAGGCTGGGGTCTCTTTCCCGGCCGCGCGGTGGAGATCCTCGATATCCACAAGCTGCGCGACGAGATGGGCGAGAAGACCGTGGCCGTGGAGGCCTTCGAGGGTAACAACCTGGTCCTGGTGGATGAAGGTCACCGCGGCACCAGCGGCACAAAAGAAGGTGCCTGGATGCAAAAGCGGAACCTGCTCTGCGAAAACGGATTCTCATTCGAGTACTCGGCGACCTTCGGCCAGGCGATGAACGCCAGCGAGAACCGCGAGCTGGAGCAAGTCTACGCCAAGTGCATTCTGTTCGATTACTCGTACAAGTACTTCTACGGCGACGGCTACGGCAAGGACTACCGCATCCTGAACCTGGCCGATGACTCAGACGAAACGATCCGCTGCAGGTATCTCACCGCTTGCCTTGTCACATTTTATCAACAGCTCAAGCTCTACCGCGATAAGGCGCATGAGTTTCGACCGTTCCTCATTGAGCGCCCGCTTTGGGTCTTCGTCGGCGGCAGCGTCAATGCGGTGCGCTCCGAAAACAAACGCAAAGTTTCCGACGTGGTGGACATTCTTTTGTTCTTGGCCAGTTTCGTGCGGGAGCGCAACACAAGCGTCGGGACGATTGAACGGCTGCTCAAGGGAAACTCTGGCTTGCTTGATCAACAGAACCGGGACATCTTCGCCGGGGCGTTTCAGTATCTGAACACCCTTGGCTTGACGCCCGACCAGGTCTTCGACGATATCCTGCACGTCCTCTTCCATGCTTCCACGACCGCCGCACTGCATGTGGAGAACTTGAAAGGTACGGATGGTGAGGTGGCGCTACGGCTGGGGGACAACGAGCCCTTTGGCGTGATCAACGTCGGCGACGTCTCGGCCCTTTGCAAGCTCTGCGAGGAACAGCAAGAACTTGTGGTCACAGAGAAGGCGTTCTCCGGTTCCCTATTCCGCACCCTGAATGATGAGGCGTCCACGATTAATATCCTCATTGGGTCCAAGAAGTTCACCGAGGGCTGGTCAAGCTGGCGGGTCAGCACCATGGGGCTGATGAACATTGGGCGGAACGAGGGGCCGCAGATCATTCAGCTCTTCGGGCGCGGTGTCCGGCTCAAGGGGAAGGACTTCTCGCTCAAGCGCAGCCGGCGGCTGGAAGGACAGGCCGTACCAAAACACATCGAGACCCTGGAGACGCTTAACATCTTCGGCATCCGCGCGGACTACATGCGCCAGTTCAAGGAGTACCTCGAGGACGAGGGCCTGCCGGCGAACGAGGACCGGATCGAGTTCGTGCTGCCGGTGATCAAGAACCTGGGGAGCAAGAAGCTGAAGATCGTGCGCCTCAAGGAGGGCGTCAATTTCAAAACAAATGGTCAAAAGCCAGTGCTCGACGACGAACCACCGGAGTTTTTAAGAAAGTACCCAGTCGTCCTCGACTGGTATCCCAAGCTACAGGCCATGGCCAGCGGCGCCGGTCGGACGAGCACGCAGTTGGCAGAGCGGGATCGGTGCTACTTCGAACAATCACACCTGGCGTTCTTCGATTTCGACGCGATCTACTTCGAGCTTCAACAGTTCAAGAACGAGCGTGCCTGGCACAACCTCACTCTTCCGCGCAAGAGCCTCCCGGCTCTCCTCGGGCGGAAGGACTGGTACGTCCTATTCATTCCCAAGGAGGAGATGCAGTTCTGGTCGTTCCAGCAGGTCCAGCGCTGGCAGGAGATTGCGGCGGCTCTCGTCAAGAAATACCTGGATCGCTACTACAAGTTCAAGAAACAGGAATTCGAGGGCGACCACCTGGAGTACCAGCAGCTGTCCGCGGACGATCCCAACTTCGTGAGCGAGTACCGATTGCTCATCGAGCAGTCGCGCGAGGACATTGTCCAGAAGCTGGAGGCGATCAAGAGCCTTATGGAAAGCGGACGCCTCAAAGAAGCAGAATTCTCTAAATTGGCTTTTGAGCAAGATTCCTTCAGAGCAATAGTTTTTGCTGGTCACCTTTACCAGCCGCTCATCTACGTCGGCAACAACCTGATCGAGGTTAAGCCTGTAGTGCTGGAGAATCAGGGTGAGCGCGATTTTGTTTTGGATCTTCAGAAGTTCTGCGAATCGAGTGATGGTGAGAACTTTCTTAAGGGCAAGGAGCTCTATCTGCTCCGCAACCTGAGTCGTGGTCGCGGCATCGGCTTTTTCGAGGCGGGTAACTTTTATCCTGACTTCATTCTTTGGCTTCTGGTGGATGGCAAGCAATATGTCTCATTCATCGACCCCAAGGGGCTACGGAATCTGGAGGGCCCGGAGGACCCGAAGATCCGATTCCACGAGACGATCAAGGAATTGGAGCGCCAACTGGATGACCCGACGGTGGTCCTAAATTCCTTCATCGTGGCCAGCACGCCCTTCAATCAGGTCAAATGGTGGAATGGCGGTATGACCAAGGAGGAGTTGGAGAAACGGAACGTTCTTTTCCAGCAGGAGGACAGGGATACCTACGTCAAAATACTTTTGAACAAAATACTTTTGAATACGTGCTTGCAATAGGGCACAATATCGCCGTCATTGCCGACGAGGTGTACCGCTGGCCATGCCAGTAGCCGTTGAATTTGGTCGTGGCTGATCCCTCCACCCAGGAGAGAAAACAACCCGGTAGTCGTCGTCTGCCCAAAGGCGCTAATTAGGTAATCGCTGTACAGGTCAAGAAATTTGCCATTTTGCATGCGCCAAGTTTACTCAAAACTGCGTAAGGTGAGTTAAAACTCAGAACTGACCAAGGCGGAGCAGGCGGAACCCCTGCAGCAGACCGGGGACACGGTGGGCAAGGCGGGACAGCTGGTTGAGAAGATTCAGAAGGTCATCTCCGTTGGCGTGCTCTCCGAGGGCTGGGATGGCAAGACGGTCACGCACATCATAGGGCTTCGAACCTTCACATTGCAGCTTCTGTGCGAGCAGGTGGTGGGCCGCGGCTTGCGGCGCAGGTCTTACGAAATCAACCCGGAGACGGGAGTGTTCGAGCCGGAGCATGTCGGAGTAGGTCAATATCGTTGGCCTGCTCTTTACCTTCTTGCCGCGTGAAGGCGCGCAAGACGGCCCTCTCCCCCACCTAAGACCGTTGTTGAACCGGACCCGGCCATTCCCCTGTTGCCCTTAGGCGACAGCACCCTGGGCCCGTTTGTTTATAGTTTTCATTTGCCTGAACCAGTCAATCAGTTGCTCTAGCTGTTTCTCCATCGGTTGGATCCCCAGACCCCGGACAGTAACTTTCCCTTGGCTATAGACAAAGCGGCTCTGCAGGTGGCTAGGGAGTTGCTCTAGGAGCAGCTTCCAAGCGGGTTCTGCCATGGGAGTTTCCAAGATCACGTGTTGCTTGCCTTCGGGACGAATGCGACGAATGCCGCACTGGCGGGCCAGTTGTTTAAGTTCCACTACCCGCAGCAGTTGTTGGACGGATTTGGGGAGAGGGCCGTAGCGATCGCTCCATTCCGCTGCCAATTGCATCAAGTCTTCTTTTGTTGCGGCAGCGGACACGGCGCGGTAGGCGGCCATCTTTTGCGCTAAGTCAGGCATATAGTCAGCGGGAATAAAGGCGGTGACATTTAGATCCACCTGGGTATCGTCTACCGTGGGAATCTCTTGACCGCGAATTTCAGCGATCGCCTCCTCTAGCAGCTCCACATAGAGATCAAAGCCGACGCTGTCTAGTTGACCATGCTGCTCGACCCCCAAGAGATTGCCAACACCGCGAATCTCCATGTCCCGCATCGCCAGTTGATAGCCCGATCCCAGTTGCGTAAATTCCTGAATGGCCCGCAGCCGTTGACGGGCGGCATCGGTGAGCACCTCTTGACGGGGGTAAAATAACCAGGCATGGGCCTGAATCCCAGCGCGTCCGACCCGCCCCCGCAGTTGGTAGAGTTGAGCCAAACCAAATTGCTGCGCATCCTCCACCAAAATGGTATTGACGCGGGGAATATCCAGGCCGGACTCAATGATGGTCGTACAAACAAGAAGATCGGCCTCGCCATTGCTAAAGCCAAGCATCGTGGATTCCAGTTCGCCTTCCGGCATCTGGCCATGGGCAATGAGAATCCGGGCGCCAGGCACCATTCCTTGGAGCTTTGCCGCCACCTCCTCAATGCCCTCAACCCGCGGGACAACATAGAACACTTGACCCCCCCGATCCAATTCTTGGCGAATGGCACTGCGCACTGTTTCTGGATCATAGGGGGCAAGGTGAGTTTGAATCGGACGCCGCGAGGGGGGAGGTGTGGTAATCAGGCTCATTTCCCGAACCCCCGACAGGGCCATATAGAGGGTGCGCGGAATCGGTGTCGCACTGAGGGTGAGGACATCCACTTGGGTTTTGAGGGTTTTGATTTTCTCCTTTTGGTTGACGCCAAAACGTTGTTCCTCATCCACCACCAGCAGTCCTAAGTCCCGGAATTTGACCGTTTTGCTCAGGAGTTGATGAGTTCCCACGACAACATCAATTTCGCCAGTTTTGAGTTTTTGTAGAATGTCTTGGCGCTCCCGCTCACTGCGAAAGCGGTTGAGTAGCCCCACTTGAATGGGATAGGGGGCAAAGCGTTCCTTGAGGGTATGGTAATGCTGCTGCGTCAGGATCGTGGTGGGGGCAAGAACGGCCACCTGTTTGCCCGCCATTACCGCCTTAAAGATGGCGCGAATTGCCACCTCGGTTTTACCAAAGCCAACATCCCCGCACACCAGCCGATCCATGGGGCGATCGCTCTCCATATCAGCCTTAACCTCTTGGATAGCCTTGAGTTGATCGGGGGTGGGTTGATAGGGGAATGAGTCCTCCATCTCCTGCTGCCACGGTGTATCCGGCGGGAAGGCAAAGCCCTGTTGTTGGGCGCGTTGGGCATAGAGTTGCAGCAGATCCACCGCCACTTTTTGGATGGCCTTGCGCACCCGGGCTTTGGTCCGTTCCCAAGTGTTGCCCGTTAATTTGTTGAGTTGGGGCACCCTATCTCCCTGGGTGCGGTAGCGGGAAAGACTGTTGAGTTGATCGGCAGCAACGCGGAGAATGCCATCCGCATACTGCAAAACTAAGTACTCGCGAGTTTCATTGTTAAAGGTAAGTGTCTCTAGGCGCAGAAACTGACCAATGCCGTGTTGGCGATGGACGACGTAGTCCCCCGGCTGCAGCTTGTTGAGATCCACCTGTTTGGCAGCAGCCCGGCGGCGTTTACGCACATAGCCCAGGTTGACAAGGTTCTGCTGGCCAAAGAACTCGCGATCGCTCACCAGCACCGTGCGAAACGTGGGCAAGATAAAGCCACTGATTTCCGCGAGACCGCTGGCCTTCAGGGCAATGGGCAGTCGCTGCTGTTGCAGCTTATCAATGGCCAGAAAATCCTTGGGATTGGGCACAAATTGGGCGGGGCAATCATGCTCCTGCAAAAGCGCCACGGAGCGACTCGGCTGCGCAGACACCAACCATACGGTATAGCCCTTGTCCCGTTCCTCCCGCAGCGTTGCCGCCAAGCGGCCAAATTGGTGAGGAATTGCTGGAACCGCCCGTGCTGACAAATTGAGACCTAGCCCCTCACTGGCCAGTTCATAGAGGTGCAGCCGTTGAAACCGCTCGAGGGCTTGGGCACTGGCAGACCAGGGGCGATGGATGGGGGGCGGTGGTGTTTCAAGGCTTTGCCAGTAGGTGTGAGTCTGTTCATACCAGCGATCGCCATGGGCAGCACACAAGGGAGGCTCATCCACAGCAATGAGGGTTTGGGCAGGCAAATAATCCAAGAGGGAAGCTGGCTCCGGAAAAGCCAACCCAAGATAGCGCCGCAGTCCCTCCTCATCCTCTGGAATCAGATGGGCGTGATCCGCTGCCCGCAGGGCTTGGGCAATCAGGGGGGTAAAACTAATGGGTGTCAGTGTCACCTGCTCAAGGACATCCAGGCGATCGCCCTCGGCGTGGAGCGAGCGTTGAGTGGCCGGATCAAACTCCCGAATGGACTCAATCTCATCGCCAAACCACTGCAAGCGTACTGGCAGTTCCGCCGAGACGGGGAAAATATCCACAATATCGCCGCGCCGACTCCACTGACCCTCCGTTTCTACTAAAGAAACCCGCTCATAACCTAGGGCTGCCAAGGTGGTGGCCACCTCCCCTAGGGCGTACTCTTGACCCACCTGCCAGGTTAAACAGGCAGCACGAAACTGCTCTGGTGGGGGCAAATGGGGTTGCAGTGCCCGTTCCGTGGTGACAATTGCAATATTGGGGCGATCGCTCTCAACTAAGACTTGCAGTTGCCCCCAGACCATCTCCGCTTCCAAGTCAAAGAGGTCATAGGGAGAGGCCGCCGGTGTCGGGTAAAAGAGAACCGCATCCCAACCCATGAGTTCCAATTGCGCCGCCCAGCGTCCCCCCTCCTCTAGGGTGGACGTAATCACACACAGCGATTGCTGACTCTGCTGGGCCAATGTAGTGGCCACCAAGCCCTTGACAAGGCGGGGCATCCCCGTAAGGACCAGTTCCCGTTGGTGTTGTAATTTGCTGAGCAGTTCAGCCGTCAGCGGCAGCTTACCCCAACTGCGGGGAATTGCCATCAAGGACATAGACAGTGTCGGCGCTAGGACTTTAGACTTGAATCTCTACCCCTTAGGGGAGCATTAGCAAATTAGCAAATAATCGAATCAAATAATCAAAATAATCAAATAATAAAGTCTTACACTCCACTCCTTCTCTAAAATAGGGGATACATCAAGGGGATGCAATCCAGAAACTTCGTTCATAATTATTGAAGAGATAGACTTCCCGACATTTGATGACGCGATCGCCCGATATTCCAGATATTGAGAGTCCCTCTCCTAACCCCTCAGCCATTGTTGACACTTCGTTTGAGGAAAACGTCCCCATTGACCCGGAGGATGAACTGCCCAACGAGGTGGAAATGTCCCTTTGGGATCACCTTGAGGAGTTGCGGCAGCGGCTCTTTGTTGTCCTCGGCACTGTTGCTGTCACCATTGTGCTCTGCTTTACCCAAGTCCGCTGGATCATTCAGTTCCTAGAAAAACCAGCCCAAGGCGCGAAGTTCCTGCAACTGAGTCCGGGGGAGTACTTTTTTGTCTCCTGTAAAGCGGCGGCCTACAGTGGCATTCTGCTAGCCACTCCAATGATTCTCTACCAAGCAATCCGTTTTATCCTGCCGGGATTGACACGGCGTGAGCAACGCTTGCTGGCACCGGTGGTTTTCGGTTCATCCCTTCTCTTTATTGCCGGTTTGGTGTTTGCCTATACCCTCTTGGCTCCCGCCGCCCTTGGCTTTTTCATTAGCTATGGGGCAGATGTGGTTGAGCAACTGTGGTCGATTGATCGCTATGTGGACTTTATTTTGCTGCTGCTGCTTGCCACTGGTCTCGCCTTTCAAGTCCCCATTCTGCAGTTGGTCCTCATTGCCCTAGGCATTGTCTCGATTCCGCAAATGCTCAGCCAATGGCGCTACGTGGTGATTATTGCCGTGGCCGTGGCAGCGGTCTTGACCCCCTCCATTGACCCGATTACTCAAGGCCTGTTGGCGGGTGCGCTGCTTGCTCTGTACTTTACGGGGATTGGCTTGGCTAAGCTCATGGGGGTGGGGCGTTCTTAAAATAGCCCCAAAAAAGACTCAATTAGAAAAGATGATTTTGGCGATAAAAATCAATTATTGCGATCGTCCCTAGAACTTATCAAGGCTCTCAATAGAGATGATATGCTGAGGTTGCTAAATCAGTGCGTTCCTTGGCGATCGCAAGAATGGCACCACTTTAACAGTTTTTTGTGTTTAGGAGCAGTCTTCATGCCCATTGCCCTTGGGATGGTGGAGGTACTGGGTCACCCCCCTGCCTTAGCTGTTGCGGATGTCATGGTGAAAGCGGCGCGCGTTACCCTTGTGGGCTATGAAGTGGTCAGTGGTGCTCGCCTGACAATTATTGTGCGCGGTGATGTTTCTGAAGTGCAAATTGCCGTTGCAGCGGGTGTCGAAGCCGCTAAGAAAATTCCAGCTCAGAGTCCCAAGGAAAAAACACTCTATTTATCATCAACAGTGATCCCGCGCCCCCACGAGAATTTAGAGGCCGTTTTCCCGAAAATGCGGTTCCAATATGGCGATGGCTGGGAGCGTTTTCTCGTTTAGCAGCCTTGAAAGGGCTTCGCCAAGTTTTCCTAATGAGCAAAACTTCACCGCTGAGATAATTGTCTTAGCGGGGAGCAGCCCACCCAACCAACTATCTCAACAGTGAAGCCTCAAAATCTCTAGGAAGCAGCTTTAGAGGGGTACCTAGGCCAGGCCAGTATTGACCCCGGGCTTACCCGTAAACAGTTCCACTTTCACAATTTTGCCACCCATTTTTTGGATGCGTTGTTGCTCGCGGAACCAGTTTTCGTAGGGCACCAGTTTCGTGAAATAGGTATTTTGCAGTTCGCGCTGGGTGCGAATACGGGTTTGACTCGGCACGCAGGCGGTAATTTTGAACATGCGCATGGAATGGGACTCCAAATCTGTGTGGGGGGATTACACGTCTGGGAGCTAAAGGCCAGATTCAGACTGTTTAAGCACAATTGCCATGACAGGCTGACACTCTAACCCCTAACTCCCAGACAGATGTGCGACTGGAGAGCTGTATCTAGCTTAAGCCAGAGCAGATGTAGTCAAAGTAGATGCCCATTTCTTTGCCGGCATCCGCACCCACCAAGCTGGCAGTGACTTCTTTCATGGCTTGGATGGCTTGCACAGTGGCAGCGATGGGCACGCCCAAGGAGTTGTAGGTTTCTTTCAAGCCATTGAGCACCCGCTCATCGAGGATAGAAGGATCCCCCGCCAACATGGCATAGGTGGCATAGCGCAGGTAGTAGTCGAGGTCGCGGATACAGGCTGCATAGCGACGAGTGGTATACATGTTGCCACCGGGACGGGTGATGTCAGAGTACAGCAGGGATTTGGCCACTGCTTCTTTGACAATGTTGGCGGCATTGGCACTGATCACACTCGCAGCCCGCACCCGCAGTTCACCAGTTGCGAAGTAAGCTTTCAGCTTCTCCATGGCGGCAGTGTCGAGGTATTTGCCTTGTACGTCAGAGGCGTTGATGACAGCGGTAATCGCGTCTTGCATAGTTCTTTTTCCTCAAAAACGATTTGGATGATGGATCAATCTAAGGATGCTGAGGCGACCTACTGCATGGCGCCAATCACGAAGTCAAAGTAAGAACCGGCTTCAGCGGCATCTTCCGCAGACAGCAGCGAGCAAGCAACGTTCTTCATGGCGCGAATCCCTTCGGCCACAGCGGGAATGGGGGTACCGAGGGAGTTGTACATTTCACGCACACCCACCAAACCAATTTCTTCGATGGGGGTGACATCACCAGCAACGATACCGTAGGTCACAAGCCGCAGGTAGTAGTCGAGGTCACGCAGGCAGGTGGCGGTCATTTCTTCACCGTAGGCATTGCCACCGGGGGAGACCACATCAGGCCGTTTTTGGAAGAGTTGATCGCCCGCTTGCTTGACAATGCGCTCGCGGTTTTCCGTCAGGGTTTGGGCAATGCGCAGACGGCGCTCGCCAGTGCTGACAAAGTTTTTGATGCGATCCAGTTCACCGGGGCTGAGGTAACGGGCCTCGGCATCTGCATTCACGATCGATTTCGTGACGACGCTCATTGAGTTCCTCCAAAGTTGGAATTGTAAAACAAGGGTCTTGATAATGTGGCATCTGCCATTGGAATGTTACGACTTACCGAACTCCTGAAGGAGAGAGGTACGGGGATTGACCCGACCAGCTGCCGTAACCTTCCGCAAACATTCTCAGGCATAGGGGGGACATCTCCCACATCATCGCAATCCTTTTTAACATTCTTAACGTTTTTTCAAAAATCTGCTAAGGGCAGCTATTCCAGCCATTCAATAATGCGGGTGCCAAGGTCGAGGGGAATATTCACAGCCTTGCCGAGGCGGGGCTTTTCACGGGTGGTCTCAATATAGGTGCAGACCTGCTGGGCACAGCCCCAGTCATTGAGGTGCTGCGCGATCGCCCCTAGGTGGGCAGCATAGTCTTCGGGGGTATCAGGATAAGAGGCCTGCTCAAGGTAGCGCCACATGACCTGCAAAAAGATGCGATGGCCAACGCGGCGAAACTGAAGATCAAAGGAGCGCCCCCATTTGCGCAGGAGCAAGGCATGGAGTTCATCACCAGTAAGGGGCGTCAGCATTGGTTCAGCCCTTGTGGTTGGGACGGCTCGGACAATGTGATAATAGTTAACAGACGTAATTATTTTACGGCTGTCCGTTTCGATTTCTTAGTAAATAAGCGTAAACCATGGCTCAAGTTTCTGGAATGTCCGATGTGCCCGATATGGGGCGGCGACAGTTTATGAATCTACTGACGTTTGGTACCATCACCGGTACGGCGTTGGGTGCCCTCTACCCTGTCGTCAAGTACTTCATTCCGCCCTCCAGTGGGGGCACAGGGGGGGGTGTGGTTGCCAAGGATGCCTTGGGCAAAGATATTAAGGTTTCCGAGTATCTCACAAAGCATCTGCCGGGCGATCGCTCCCTTGCCCAAGGGATTAAAGGGGATCCCACCTACGTGATTGTTACTGAGGATCACCAAATTGCCAATTACGGCTTGAATGCTGTCTGCACTCACCTTGGTTGCGTGGTCCCTTGGAATGTGAGTGAAAACAAGTTCATTTGCCCCTGCCACGGCTCTCAATACGACAGCACAGGTAAAGTGGTGCGTGGCCCCGCTCCCCTCTCCTTGGCACTAGTGAATGCCACTGTAACCGAAGATGACAAACTGGTGTTTACCCCCTGGACGGAAACCGATTTCCGCACGGGCAAAGAACCTTGGTGGACGTAAAAAGAAATTTAGGGAGTGGTATGAAACACTTGTTCAAATCCTTGATGCTGGCGATCGCCCTTGCCGCCAGTGTACTTCTCTGGTCACCGCAAGCGCAGGCCTATCCATTCTATGCCCAGCAGGGATACGACAGTCCTCGGGAAGCCACCGGTCGGATTGTCTGTGCCAACTGCCACTTAGCTGCGAAGCCCATCCAAGTCGAAGTGCCCCAAGCCGTTACCCCCGATGCCGTTTTTGAAGCGGTGGTGAAAATTCCCTACGACACCAGTGTGCAACAGGTGCTGGGGGATGGCTCTAAGGGGGGTCTGAATGTCGGTGCGGTGCTGATGCTGCCAGAGGGCTTCAAAATTGCTCCCCCCGATCGCCTCCCCGAGGAGCTGCAAGCCAAAACCAGCGGCATTTACTACCAACCCTACAGTGACGATAAGCAAAACATTATTCTGGTGGGGCCGCTACCGGGTGAGCAGTATCAGGAAATTGTTTTCCCCATCCTCGCCCCCAACCCAGCGACGGATAAATCCATCCACTTCGGTAAATACTCTGTCCATGCCGGGGGCAATCGCGGTCGCGGCCAAGTCTATCCCAATGGCGAAAAGAGCAACAACAATGTCTTTACGGCACCGATTGCGGGCACGATTACGAGTATTACCGCTAACCCCGATGGCAGCACGGCGGTGGTGATTACCCCCGAGAGTGGCGAAGCAGTGACGGAAACCATTCCCGCTGGTCCTGAGCTCATTGTCGGTGAAGGCCAAACGGTGGCCGCTGGTGCAGCCCTGACTAACAATCCCAATGTGGGTGGTTTTGGCCAAAAAGACACGGAAATTGTCCTTCAGGATCCCAACCGCATTAAGTGGTTGCTGGTCTTCTTTGCTGCCATTACACTGTCCCAGATTCTCTTGGTGTTGAAGAAGAAACAGGTGGAGAAAGTACAAGCAGCAGAGATGAGCTTTTAGGGAGTTGTATCCCCAACGGTCGTGCGATACCTCCATGACACGATTGTGGCGATCGCCACGGCTATTGTGCCCCAGCAAGGGAGTATCGGCATTGTCCGTCTCTCCGGAGCCAAAGCGGTAGCGATTGCCCAATCTTTATTTGAGGCCCCTGGCAAGCAGCCTTGGGAATCCCACCGTATTCTCTATGGCTATGTCCGAGACCCCCAAACCAAGGAACGGGTAGATGAAGCGCTCCTACTTTTAATGCTTGCTCCCCGCTCCTATACCCGCGAAGATGTGGTGGAATTTCATTGCCACGGTGGCTTGATACCGGTACAGCGAGTGCTGCAATTGTGTATTGCTGCGGGTGCCCGCCTCGCAGATCCGGGGGAATTTACGCTGCGTGCTTTCCTCAACGGTCGCCTTGATCTCACCCAAGCTGAGAGTGTGGCTGAACTGGTGGCTGCCCAATCCACCGCAGCCGCCCAAATCGCCCTCGCCGGCCTCACGGGTAAATTGGCTCGTCCCCTCCAGCAGATTCGGCAAACTTGCTTATCTCTGTTGGCAGAAATTGAAGCGCGCCTAGACTTTACCGATGAGCTACCTCCCCTGGATCCAGCAGCCATTGCTGAACAAATTCGCCAGTTACAACACCAAGTAGAGGTGTTTTTAGCCACGGCAGAGCGGGGAGCGCTGATCCGCACCGGGCTGAAAGTGGCAATTGTTGGCCGGCCCAATGTGGGGAAGTCCAGTTTGCTGAATGCTTGGAGTCGGAGCGATCGCGCCATTGTCACCGATTTGCCGGGCACCACCCGTGATATTGTTGAGTCTCAATTGGTAGTCGGTGGGATTCCAATCCAAGTGCTTGATACCGCAGGTATTCGCGAGACCGATAACCTTGTGGAACAAATTGGCGTCCAGCGATCGCGCCAAGCCGCCCTCAGCGCTGATCTCATCCTCTTTGTCATTGATGCTAGTCAAGGGTGGACAGCTGCAGATCAGGAGATTTACGACCAACTCCAGCTGCAACGGCGGCGGCAGCAAGCGCCTCAGTCAGTCTTGGTGGTTTTGAACAAAGCGGATCTCCTCAGTGAAACCGTAGAAGTTAAAGATATTCTATTGCCCATTGCCCCCATTCCCACCGTACTGCTCTCGGCTCTCAGTCAAAGGGGAATTGAGCAGCTCGAGGAGGCCATTTTAGACCTTGTCCAGGGTCGAGGGGTGAGCGCCGCCAACCTAGACTTTGCGATCAACCAACGCCAAGCCGGGCTCTTGGAGCAGGTCCACCAATCCCTCAATCATGTGCTGGCGGCCATTGATGCCCAACTGCCCCTGGATTTTTGGACAATTGATCTGCATGCGGCTGCCCGTGCCCTTGGCACATTGACGGGGGAAGAGGTCAGCGAGTCAATCCTCACAGAAATCTTTAGCCGCTTTTGTATTGGTAAATAGGCTATGCTGGGCAAAACCAGTTATCGTTTTCTTCTTCCCTACGTATTGCGCTATTGGCGAACCCTCTCCCTAGCACTGTTGTGTACGGTGGGCTTTGTGGGCACGGCCCCCTTGGCTGCCCAGTTAGTGGGTCAAACCTCTGAACTTGTGGGGACCGGCAATGTGAGGCAGTTATTACCGTGGGCAGTGGCTGCCATCCTGCTCTTTCTTTGGCGGGGGATCTGTCAATTTGGTCAAGATGTGTTGATGGCCGATGCTGCTTTTCGGGTGGTTTACGATATTCGCCTAATTTTGTATGCCCACCTGCATCGCCTTGGGGTGGATTTTTTTGAGCGCATGGGTAGCGGTGATCTCACCTACCGATTAGCGGGGGATGTGGAGGCGATCGCGATCGCCATAATTAGAGTGTTTCAACAACTTTTGCCGGCCCTGCTAACGGCGATCGCCCTCATGGCCTATATGTTCTGTCTCAACTGGCCACTCACCCTAGCGGCTTTGATCATCACTCCCCTGATGGTGGCCGCAATCAGTTGGTTTGGTGAGCGCTTACGCACTGCTTCGCGGCGTAATCAAGATGCCCTTGGCGGACTGTCCTCCTACCTTACGGAAACCTTCGCGGGAATTCGCTTAATCAAGGCATTTGCCACGGAGGAGACGATCTTTCAACGCTTTCAGCAAGAGGTGGAAAGGAACCGCCGGGCCTATTTTCAAATTGCTCGGATTCAGGCAACGCAGTACCCTGTGGTGGGTTTCTTAGAAGCCTTGAGTATCATGAGCTTGTTTCTGCTTGGGACATGGCAAATTGGCGCCGGCAATCTCACACCCGCGCAATTGATTAGCTTTGGCGCCGCTGCCGCTTTACTCATCGATCCCGTCAATCAAATCTCCAGCAGCTATAGCTCCCTCAAAGTTGCTGAAGCCTCTTTGGATCGCAGTTTTAGCCTATTGGCGATTGCACCGAATGTGCAAGAAGTCAGGGATGCCCAACCCTTACCCCCCATTACTGGCAAAGTAGAATACCGCCATGTGTGGTTTGCCTATGAGCCTGATCAACCCGTGCTCCAAGAGTTCAATCTCCTGGTGCAGCCTGGGGAAGTGGTGGCGCTGGTTGGCCATTCCGGGGCAGGCAAGTCAACCCTCATTAACCTCCTCCTGCGGTTCTACGATCCCCAAGCAGGGCAAATTCTCATTGATGGCATTGATATTAAAACCGTGACCCTCAAAAGCCTGCGGCGTCAAATTGGCATTGTGCCCCAGGAAACAATACTGTTTTCAGGCACCATTGCTGAAAATATTGCCTTTGGGGATTCTGAACCCGATTGGGAGCGACTGGTTGAGGCAGCCAAAATTGCCAATGCCCATGACTTTATTACTCAGCTTCCCGATGGTTATCAAACATGGCTCGGGGAGAGGGGTATCAATCTCTCAGGCGGCCAACGGCAGCGCCTGGCGATCGCCCGTGCCATTTATGCCGATCCGCGGATTTTAATTTTGGATGAGGCAACCTCCGCTTTGGACGCCGAATCAGAGACCTTAGTGCAAGATGCTTTGGAGAAGGCAATGAAGGGGCGTACCGCCTTTATTATTGCCCACCGTTTGGCCACGGTGCGTCGCGCCGATCGCATTCTTGTTCTAGAGCAGGGGCGGATCATTGAAAGTGGCACTCACCAAGAACTGCTTGCCCAGTCTGCCCGCTATGCCCAGTTCTACACCCAGCAGTATCTCCCAGACGCGGAATGACCTTTTTTCTGATGGGCTGGCCCTTTGGGTTCGTTCTATCTTCTGAATTTGGGATGGGATGTTTCCTCGACGGCGGGATGTGAAAATAGACGTTGAATTCTCAGATCAGCGAGGACGGCCATGGGGAGCATTATTTCTGTGCATTCTTTTCGCGGGGGCACAGGCAAATCAAATACAACCGCAAATCTGGGCTGTACCTTGGCGATATTGGGCTATCGGGTGGCGATCGTAGACACCGATATTCAATCCCCCGGTATCCATGTGCTCTTTGGCCTTGAGTCGGCAGATACGGAAAATGCCCTGAATGATTACCTGTGGGGACGCTGTGACATTACCGATGTGGCCCGTGATGTCAGCCATCTCATTACTGCCCATGGCCAGCAAGCCAAAGGAGCCATCTATCTTATTCCTTCTAGCCTCAAAACTAGTGAAATTACCCGTGTCTTGCGGGAGGGCTACGATGTCGGCCTGCTCAATGATGGTTTTCAGCAGTTGCTGCAAGGGCTGAATCTGGACTTTTTGCTGATTGATACCCACCCAGGACTGAATGAGGAAACCCTGCTGTCGATTACGATTTCCGATGCCTTGGTACTGATTCTGCGACCCGATCGCCAAGACTTTCAAGGGACAGCGGTCACCGTTGATGTGGCGCGACAGCTTGATGTGCCGAAAATGGTCATGGTGGTTAACAAAGTCCCCAGTGCTTTTAATCAAGACTCCCTCAAGCAGCAGGTGGAGACGACCTATGGTGTGCCGGTTGCGGGCATCCTACCTGTTTGTGAAGAGATGTTTCAACTGGGGAGCAGCGACATTTTCTGTTTACGCTACCCTGAGCATCCCTACAGTCTTATTGTCAGGAGTGTTGTGCAGCATTTGTTGGATTAGGATAGCCTAGGAGTAGGGACGGTTATTTTGATCCTTTCTGGGTGCCACTGCCGTTGAGGAACACTACCGATCATGAATAGTCAAGACGCCAGCAGTGATTCCGAGAGGTGTCTCAATCCAGCAGATTTACTGGTTTTGCCCGAGCGCCAGCGATCCCTTTTGACACTGATGATGCGCCAGCCGATGCCCTGCACTGTGCCAGAATTGGCTAACCAGCTGCACTGGTCTGCCCAGGACGTCAGCGCTACCCTCGCGGAGGTTCTTCAACTGGGCTACGTAACAGTTGACAATGACACCTACCGAGTTAAATTCGGACGGCGTACCCCGCGCGTCCAAGCCAAGGGTCAATCTCCCCGTGTCGCGGCGGTTTGGGACAAGTTGGGCTAGGTCTCAAGCGGAGGTTTTCAGTCACTTCCTCTAAATT
>NZ_JACOMP010000144.1:0-7312 GCF_014466085.1 Thermosynechococcus sp. OHK43 | reverse complement strand
GTCTGCCGCTGCCTTAGAACTTTTATTTGTCCTGCTGCTCATCATCGCCAATGGCATTTTTGCTGGTGCTGAAATCGCAGTGGTCTCTGCGCGCAAAGTCCGCCTCGAGCAACTGGCAAAACGCGGTAAACGCAAGGCGAGGGCAGCTCTGAAACTGGCCAACTCCCCCAATGATTTTCTCTCGGTTGTACAAATTGGCATTACTCTGATTGGTATTCTCAGTGGTGCTGTGGGGGGTGCCACCCTTGCCCAGCGGTTACAGGCTACCCTGAGTCCCGTGCCATGGTTGGGTCAACACAGCCAGCCTTTGAGCATTGCCCTTGTGGTGACGGGGATTACATATCTTTCCTTGGTGATAGGTGAACTGGTGCCCAAGCGGATTGCCATGACCTATCCGGAGGCGATCGCCTGCAATATTGCCAAGCCAATGACTTGGCTGACGAAATTAGCAGCCCCGATTGTGCATTTACTCAGCATCTCCACAGATGCCATCTTGCAAGTATTGGGCATTGCCACCACTGCTGACCAAACGGTTACGGAGGATGAAATCAAGGTCCTGATTGAGCAGGGGGCCCGGGCGGGTCTCTTTGAGGTGGCAGAGCAGGATATGGTGGCGCGGATTTTTAACTTGGGCGATCGCCCGATTCAATCCATCATGACCCCCCGCACCGATATTGTTTGGCTGGATATTGAATCTTCCCTTGAAGAAATAGAGGCGGAAATCCTAGCCAGTTCCCATTCACGGTTTCCTGTTGCTGAGGAAACCATTGATCACTGCTTGGGGATTATCTCAGCCAAGGATTTTTTAGCGGCTCGCTTAACCCAGCAAACCATTGACCTGCGGCAACTGGTGCAGCCGGCGCTGTTTGTTCCCGAAGGCCTACCGGCGCTTGATGTCCTTGAACTCTTTCGCCAGTCGAGCCAACACATTGCTCTGATTACCGATGAATACGGTGGCATTGAAGGACTAGTCACCCTCAATGATCTCACGGAAGCAATTATTGGCACACTGCGCCACGATGAGGAGGAGGAACCACAAATTGTTCAGCGGGAGGATGGCTCTTTGCTGTTGGATGGTCTGCTTTCTACCTATGAACTCAAGGAATTGCTGCGGCGGGAAAGCTTGCCCCAGGAGGACACTGCCAACTACCACACCCTTGGTGGGCTCATCATTACGCTATTTGGTCGCATTCCCCAGTCGGGAGATTATATTGAAACCGACGGCTTGCGCTTTGAAGTGGTGGATATGGATGGCAACCGCGTTGATAAGGTGCTGGTCACTGAACTGGTGAGCGATGATGCCCTCGCCGATGAGAGCAACCACAAGGAGAAGGATTAACGACGGCGCAAATCGGCTACCGTGCGTTGTAGCGATCGCCAGCGTTGTTGTCGCAGTTGGTTAAGGGCCCGTTTCAGGGGGGGCAAAGGGGGGCAATCACCACCATAGCGCCAAGCCACATAGGCCTGGGTCAGGGTTGCAATGGCCCGTTGACTGACGGCATCAAGGCGGCTACAGGTTTGCAGCGATCGCGCGTATTCCCAAGGGGTTTGATTGGCGCGCTTCGGTAATCCCTGCTGGGCCAGACCATCGAGCATTTGTACATAGAGGCGGGCGATCGGGGGCAGTTTTTGCAGACGTTGACGGTATCGCCACCCCTGGAGAGCGTATCCCAAGCCCCAGACAGTGATGGCGCCCCCCAAAAGAATCAAAATCCCTTGGACAATACCCCCCAGCCCTTGGCTAAACAGATCAAAGAATTTTTGTAAAGCGGTTTCGAGGGTGGCAAAAAGGGTACCAAAGAGCCCTGTCACTGGGGTCGGCAGCCAGCCGGTGACCCACTGCCAAAACTGCTGGAGAACGCTAAAGGTCTGATCCACCTCTAGAGTAGCTGGATAGAGATCGTGCCCCGGAATCGGATCAAAGAGAAACCATCCCAAATTGGGGAAGTAGGCCTCCGTCAAGGCATAGGCATCGGTATTACGAACCACGTACAGACCCGTGAAGGGGTTAAATTCCCCTGTTCCTAACCCTGTTACCAAGCGGCTGGGAATACCAATACTGCGCAACAGCAGTGTCAACGCACTGGAAAAGTGATCGGGATAGCCCCCGCGCCACTCAAAAAGAAAGGCCTCCACCAAATCTTGATCTTTACCTAGTTCAGGAATATCAGTTCTCAGGGCATAGGATTGCTTCAGAGCCTGGGTGAGGTAAAGGGCTTGCTCGTAGGGTTCAGGAATCGAGCGATCGGCCTTTGCCAGCAGATCCTTAGCGAGGGCTTGGAGTCGCGGTTTGAGATCCGCCGGTACTGCCAAGTAGGCTTCATACCCGAGGGGAGAATGCAGTCTAGGAGCGCTGCGCAACAGGGAGCGATCGCGCACCGGCACTTGAGAAATTACGGAATAGGTCAGCCCCGCTGGCAAGGGCAGCGGCGCCCGCAGCCCACCATCGAGATCGCGGGCAATTTCACGGGTGGGAAAATAGAGTTCGCGCGGCTCATAGAGGTGGGGAATGAGGTTACTAAACTCAGAAACAATCGTGTAGGTCTGAATCACTTCCTGCGTTGGCATCTGGGAGAGTTGCTGCGGCAGCAGATAGCGAAAACTCCAAGGGGAACGCTGCAGCACTTCTGCCTCATCGTTGCGACTAATGCGCCAACCCCGCCCCGTATATTGGTCAAAGGCAAGGACTCGCCAGAAGCCGGGGGCTTGCGATCGCACTCGCATTAGTTCCTGGGGGGTCATCATGCCCCCAATGGTCTGGTCAATCTCGGCACCAAAGCCATAGTAAAAGTTCGAGTCGAAGGTTTGATGGGTCAGTTCCTCCCCCAAACCGCCACCACCACGACCACTGACGTAGCCCGGATTGATCACACGGGTTTGGTCAAACTCCCCTTGAACTTCAATTTCAGCACTGACAGGCAAGGTGCGAATCTGATAGCCAGGGAAACGCGGCAGCAGCACAAAGACCGCCATTCCCAAGCCAAGAATCAGGGCAAAGAGACCAAGCCATTGCGGCCAGGGCAAGCGCAGGGAGTTTAGTGTAGTGGATAGCAAGCCCAGGCGTGAGCGGTAGTCGAGGACTAAAACCGGTAGAGCGATCGCCAGAAAGATTAAAAGAAACACGCCAAAGATCATGGTTTGACTGAGGGTGGCCGCTACACTGATCAAAATCAGGGCAATCACCATCGAGTAGCCCAAATCCTTGCGGCGAGGCAAGTCAAAACTGTGGAGCACTTGCAGTTGGATTAACAGTTCCGTCAGCAACACCCGGGAATCTTGGTTCAGTGCGGCCAGCCGCCCTAAAAACACCGCCAATGCCACCAACATACCGATGGCAATCACTAGCTTAGCGACAACATTGCTTTGCCGCCGTGCCCACCAACTCCAACCAAAACCGGCAATGGAGAGGGGAACTGCCCAAAAACTATTCGTTGTTTCTGAGGCAACATCCGTGGTCACCAGGCCAACAATGACCAGGCCCAATACCCCTAGGCGCAGCAGCAGGGAATCCTCAATATCTTTGGCCGGGGCCAGCATCGGTGAGTGGGCAAGGGGTTGCAGCCAAGACTGAAACATAAAGGCAGCAGGGAAAAACTGTGCCCTGATCCTAACAAATGTCTACTTGAGAGCGGGCAAATCAGCCCCTAGGGGCATCGCCTGCTAGCTCCAGCGTTTCCTTACCCTTAAATCACAGGGTTTGCCTATATTTTGCCCATGGGTCAAGTCAGTGCAGCAGGAACCAGACCATCCCTTGGCGACGCCTTAGCCGCCAGCGATCGCGGGAATGATGCTGACCTCGTCGCCATCCTTGAGGGGCGTTTCAATGCCATTGAGGAAGCGAATATCCTCGTTATTGACGTAGAAATTCACAAACCGCCGCAGCTGACCGTTTTCATCACAGAGGCGCCCTTTAATGCCGGGGCAGTCCTGCTCTAGCTTCTCTAGGAGTTCAGCGATCGATTGGGCTTGACACTCCACCGTTGCCTGATCGCGGGTGAGTTTTTGCAAGGGAGTCGGAATCAAAACAGTAACAGCCATAGACCTCTACAAACCATCCATAGATTTCAACAAAGTTTGGGAAAACTAACTAGACCAATACCGGTTGCCAATCCAACCGTTCAAGGGTGCGCGATCGCTCTAGGGCGCGCTCAAAGCTGGCCAACTTCGGTTCAATCGTCAAGGGTTGACCAATATCGTTTTGTACCGCCTCTTGGGTTTTCAGGCCATTGCCCGTGATATAGACAACGGTCACTTCTTCGGGGTCAATTTTGCCCGATTCCACCAACTTTTTGAGAACAGCAACTGTGGTACCACCAGCGGTTTCGGTGAAAATCCCTTCCGTCTCCGCAAGCAGCTTAATGCCTGCCACAATTTCTTCATCGGTGGCCGCAGCGATCGCCCCATTCGTTTTGCGGGCAATGTCTAGGGCATAGACACCATCGGCGGGGTTACCAATGGCAATCGATTTAGCAATGGTGTTGGGCTTCACGGGTGCCACAAAGTCCCGCCCCTCGGCATAGGCTTGGGCAATGGGGGAGCAGCCGACCGCTTGGGCACCACTACAGCGGACAGGTTTGTCAGCCACTAGACCCACTGCCACAAATTCACGGAAACCTTTGTAAATTTTCGTGAACAGAGAGCCGGAAGCCAAGGGGGCCACAATGTGGTCAGGAAGTTGCCAGCCCAACTGTTCAACTACCTCATAACCTAGCGTCTTTGACCCTTCCGAATAGTAGGGGCGCAAATTGATATTGACAAACCCCCAGCCATGGGTATTTGCCACCTCCGAGCAGAGACGATTGACTTGATCGTAGTTGCCCTCAACCGCCATCACCGTTGGTCCATAGATGAGCGTCCCCAAGACCTTACCCGCTTCCAGATCCGCTGGAATAAACACGCAGCAGTCTAGCCCCGCATGGGCCGCGATCGCCGCCGTTGAATTCGCCAAATTGCCGGTACTGGCACAGGACACCGTCGTAAAGCCCAATTCCCGCGCCCGTGTCAACGCCACCGATACCACCCGATCCTTGAAGCTGAGGGTGGGCATATTCACCGCATCGTTTTTGATGTACAGATGCTTGAGCCCAAGCCGCCGCCCCAGCCGCTGGGCTTTGATGAGGGGAGTCATCCCTGTGCCCACATCAATGGGGTTTGCCGAGGTCACCGGCAAAAAGGGACGGTAGCGCCAAATGGACTTCGGACCCGCCTCAATGGTGCTGCGCGTTACAACTGCCGCCAAGCGTTCCAGATCGTACTTCACCTCTAGGGGGCCAAAACAGTACTCACAGACATGAATGGCTTGGGGTTCGTACTCTGCGCCACACTCTTTGCATTTGAGGTGGGTAAAATAGGCGGTTTCGGTGGTGGAGGTCAAGGTTGCGGTCATGGGTCTCAGACTGCCTCAGACAAGTTGTTGACCATCCTAGCAGGGGGCGATCACCCTGTCAAACATATCCGACTATTTTTATCGGGATTTGAATCACCAGCAAAATTCTTCCTGTTGGGGATGGGTTCCTCGTCCTCCGTTGGCACTCTCCTGAGGCTTCTTGAGACTTCAGCGAATGGGGGTATGTACTGTCACCAGCTTTGTGCCATCGGGAAATGTTGCCTCGACTTGCACCTCTGTGAGCATTTCTGGCACCCCTTCCATAACATCATCACGGGTGAGCAGCGTTGTGCCATAGTTCATCAAATCGGCAACCGTGCGCCCCTCCCGCGCTCCTTCCAAGATGGCCGCAGAAATATAGGCCACTGCTTCGGGATAATTGAGCTTGAGACCCCGGGCTTTGCGACGTTCGGCCACAAGAGCGGCCGTAAAAATCAGGAGCTTGTCTTTTTCTTGCGGGGATAGTTGCATCGTTGCTAGGGTTAAGCATTGGCTCTACCTCATATACTAGCCTGTGGCTTGGGGGCCCAGAAAATCAATGTCAAATCAATGAGCGATAAAGTCAGATTGCGACAACACTATCTTGAATGGCGGCAGCACCTGAGCGATCGCGAGTGGCAAGATCGCAGTCAGCGCATTTGTCAGCACTTGTTTGATCACCCCCAGTTTCAACAGGCAACCACGGTGTTGACCTACGTGCCCCATCGCCGAGAACCGGATTTGCGCTCCCTGTGGTTACTCCCGAAACAGTGGGGCTTACCTCGTGTGGTGGGCCAGGATTTACAGTGGCATTGTTTTGATGGCAAAGAAGACACTCTCCAGCAAGGCCGCTATGGCCTCTGGCAACCGTCCCCCGAAGCTCCTCCTATTGATCCCGCTTGTGTTGATCTGTGTTTGATTCCTGCGGTTGCCTGCGATCGCCAGGGGTATCGCCTCGGCTACGGCGCGGGTTTTTTTGATCGCCTCTTTGCCCACCCTGACTGGCAGCACGTGTGTCGCTGGGGGATTGTCTTTGAGGCAGCGCTTGTAGAAGAATTGCCCCATGATCCGTGGGATCAGCCGCTGCAAGCAATTTGCACTGAATCAGGCCTCTGGGAAATCCGCTAAAGACCCAGCTTGGCTAACACTGGCTGCGTCGAGACGATGTGCTTTCTCAAACCAAGTTCCTCCGGACTCAGGCCAAGGGCTAGACCCACTAGTTGCGGCAAGTGGAGAATCGGCAGATTGAGGCGAACCCCCACCTGCTGGGCAATCTCCGGTTGACGGGCATCGAGATTGAGGTGACACAGGGGACAGGGGGTGACAATGCAATCCGCACCCTTGGCGATCGCGCTCTGGAGTCGTTGGGCGGCCATCGCAAAACTGGCCGCCGTGGCATAGCTAGAAATTGGCCAACCACAGCACTGGGTACGTCCCTCATACTCTATGGGGGTCGCTCCTAGCGCCTCAAATACCTGCTCCATCGAGGTGGGATGGAGCGGATGATCAAAGGGGAGTCTCTCTTGGGCGCGCAGGAGGTAACAGCCATAAAAGGCAGCGCAGCGAAGTCCTGTGAGGGGACGATGGACGCGATCGCGCAACTGGTCAATGCCCACATCGCCAACAATTGCCCAGAGCAAATGCTTGACTTCTGTTGTGCCTTGGTAGGGAGCGCAGCCCTGTTGCGTCAACACTTGGTTAATTTCTGCCACGTACGCCGGGCGATCGCGCTGAAACCTTTTGAGGCGTTCATCCACATGGCCAATCACCCCCTGACAGGTGCTGCAATGGGTCAACAGGGGCAGGCCTAACTGTTCTGCAAGGGCAATGTTGCGGGCATTCACGGTATCTTCCAGCAGCCATGAATTTTCCTTAAAGGTACCTGAGCCACAACAACTGGCTTGCTTCAGTGGCACAAGCTCTATATCCAACAGGGGGGCGATCGCC
>NZ_JACOMP010000143.1:0-6110 GCF_014466085.1 Thermosynechococcus sp. OHK43 | reverse complement strand
CTTCTGCGGTTTCTTCCCCCAGCTTCTTGAGAATTTTGTTATCCCCGGCAGTGAATAGGCTAGACGTGTAGGACTGCAACTGCGGGAAATCCCGCCGCTGGCAAACAATGCTATATACCTGTGAGAGGGTATCGGCGGGAGGGGGCTCAATGTATTCTCCCTTGGCTCCATGGCGGTGAAAACAACTACGCTCGCCTGTGTGGCAGGCAATGTGCCCCACCTGTTCTACAGTGAGCAATAGAGCATCACTATCGCAGTCATAGCGGATACTTTTTACCCACTGCACATGGCCAGAGGTTTCCCCCTTTGGCCACAATTCTTGGCGCGATCGACTCCAAAACCACGTGCGACCCGTCTCAAGGGTTTTCTGTAGCGATTCCCGATTCATCCATGCCAGCATCAAGACGGTTCCGTCCAAATAGTCTTGGACAATAGCTGGCACTAAGCCCCGTTCATCGTAGCGAATCTCGTCCAGGGGGAGGCTAAGGGCAGTGGCGGGCATCAATCGTTGGCAGTTCTCCAGAGGGTGACCCGGAGATCACGCCTATCGCAAGCATCCCGTATTGCTGCTTCCTTCCGGACCTGACAAGGTTTAGGCGTTGCGATCGCATGATTCCGAGCCAACTTGTATCATAGCATACGTCATCCAACCCCATAAATTGCCCTATTAGGAATTTTTATCCCTAGTTTCTTAAAGAAAGTTTATATTAAAAAGGTAACAGCGTAAGATTTGGTAATGCCTATGACCCTTGCTGCACTCATGGTGACGCAGGCTGAGACTCTCCGTGGTCTCTTTCGGACGTTGACGGCAACCAGTTGTCCCTATCGCTATAACTTTCATCTCCACACCATCTGCTCCGATGGACAACTGACACCGCAGCAAGTGGCGCAACAGGCAATGATCCACGGTCTCAAGGGCTTTGCCATTACCGATCACCATGCTTTAGAGGGCTATTTTCAGGCTCGGACATACGTCGAAGCCTATCCAGGGACGGATCGTCCCAAAGTTTACACCGGTATTGAAATTACCGCTCAACTGCTTGACACGGAAGTGCACATCCTGGGCTATGGCTTTGACCCCCATGCCCCAATCCTGCATCGCTATGCCATGGGCAGCGCCCCCGAAGGAGAATGGGCCCAGGCGGAACGGGTGATTGCGGTTCTCCATGAGGCGGGTGGCTTGGCGATTTTGGCGCACCCGGCACGCTATCGGCTGCCTGCGGAACAACTGATTCCTGCTGCGGTGACACGGGGAATTGATGGTGTGGAGACCTACTATTGCTACAGCAACCCCGATCCCTGGGAATCCACGCCAGAAACAACGGCCTTGGTGCATGCCTTGGCGGCAGAGCATCAACTCCTAGAGACCTGTGGCACCGATACCCATGGCCAAAGCATTCTGGTGCGGCGATGACAGGAACTGAACTTCTGATCACCGTGGGGGCGATCGTCATCAGCTGGTTTGTGCTCCGCTGGCTCATCACTGTGCTCAAGGTCACTCTCGGTACGGCGATTAAAATTGCCCTGGTTGTCTTCCTATTGCAAATCTTTTTTGGTATCGGTCCCGATCGCCTAGGGGAGCAGCTACAGCTTCTATGGTCACAAGTTACTCGTTATCTGCCCAGACCTGCTTTGCCATCCTCCCAATAGGAATGACCTGCAGCTGCTGATTCTGGGGGGCGATCGCGAGCCTTTTTGTGATTGCAGTCAGAATCCAGCCGTCCCTATGAAAGTGATCCTTCAATTACCAAGAAGAGAAATCTTGGCATTCTAGGCAGCCAGCCACGCCTCCCACATCAACACATTCCACAAATGGTATGCCCAGTTCCGCCGACCCAAAAGATGCTCCTGCCACTTTTGCCGCACTAGCTCTGGATTGAGAAAAGCTTTGCGCTTGAGGCGCGCTTCCGACAGCAGATCCTCCGCCCACTCCCGCAGCGGGCCGCGCAGCCATTGATCCAGCGGCACGCCGAACCCCATCTTAGGTCGCTCGATCAATTCCTTGGGCACGTATTGGTAGAGCACCTGGCGCAGCAGCCACTTGGACTGCCCCTCCCTAATCTTGAAGTGATAGGGCAGCCGCCAAGTAAATTCCACCACGCGGTGATCCAGGAGCGGCACGCGGGTTTCCAGGCTCACCCCCATCGCCGCGCGATCCACCTTGACCAGAATGTCATCCGGCAGATAGCTGAGCTGATCGAGGAACATCATCACTTCCTCGAAGGGCCGCTGGCCCTGGGCCAGGCTCGCCGGCCACGCATCGCGGCGGGAAAGAATCGTCTCGGGCTCCGTGCAACCGATGACCAACTCCTCCGCCGGATGCTGCCAGTGGGAGACCAGATAGCAATACACCGCCTCCAGGGAATCGAGCGCCAGCAACTCGGCGAGCTTGTGCATCTTGTCGCCGGCGAGCTTTACCCTAAGCCGGCGCGGCAGCAGCGGGCCCAGCAACCGAAACACGCGATTCCACGCGGCGGGTGAGGGCCCGGTCAAAGCTGCCGCCAACGCCCGGCGCAGCGGCATGGGTACCACACCCAGCCGCTTCCACAGCGCGCGCGTCCAGAAATAGCGGGTGTACCCCCCAAAGAGTTCGTCGCCGCCATCGCCCGAGAGGCTCACCGTCACCTGCCGGCGCGCGAGCCCAGCTACCAGAAAGGTAGGAATCTGGGACGAATCGGCGAAGGGCTCGTCGTAGAGCGCGGGCAGCCGGGGAATGACCGCCATCGCGTCGTCCGGTGTCACATAGAGATCGGTATGCGCCGTGCCCAGATGCCGCGCCACGGCCTTGGCGTGCTCGGCCTCATTGTAGTCGCCCTCGTGAAAACCGATGGTGAAGGTCTGCACCGGCCGCGCAGATTGCGCCTGCATCAGCGCCACCACGGTGGAAGAATCCACCCCGCCCGACAAAAACGCCCCCAGGGGCACATCGGCCACCATTTGCCCAGCGATGGCTTGCCTGAGCAGGCGTTCGAGTTCCCGGGCGGCCTCCGCTTCCGTACACGCAAGCGGCTCTCTCAACCCCGCCTCTGCCACCTCGCGCACCGACCAATAGGCTTTGATCTCCCCTTTCCCGGCAGGAGAGGCGCCGGGGCTGAGGGACTGCTCCCCAAACTGCACAAAGCAACCCGGGGGCAGCTTCCAAATGTTTTCGTAGATGCTCCACGGTGCGGGTATGTAGTCGTACCGCATGAAAAGCGCTAGCGCCTGGCGCTCGATAGCATTGTCAAACCCTGGATATGCCCGCAATGCCTTGAGCTCGGAGCCAAATACTAGTGTGCCGTGCACCCAGCCATAGTAGAGCGGTTTTTCACCCATGCGATCGCGCGCCAGTGTGAGCATACGCCTTTTCCGATCCCAGAGGGCGATGGCGAACATCCCCACGACGCGCTCGAGGGTCTTTTCAATACCCCAAGCTTCAAATGCCGCGAGCAATGTCTCCGTATCGGAATGGCCGCGCCATGGGGGAACCATCCCGGTAGGGTTGACTTTGGTAAGCTTTTCGCGCAACTCGAGATAGTTGTAGATCTCGCCGTTGAAGACGATCACGTACCGTCCAGAGGCCGACACCATGGGCTGGTGGCCAGCAGGAGATAGATCGAGGATAGCGAGCCGACGGTGACCCAGTGCAATGCCCACTTCTGCATCTACCCATACTCCCGCATCATCCGGCCCGCGGTGGATGAGAGTATCGGCCATGCGTTGCACAGTGGCGCGAGCATCATCACCAGGGCAACCGCCAAACTGCCAGAAACCAGTTAAACCGCACATAGCTCAGCTCTGCACCAATTGTTTATAGAGTCTATAGACGTAGTCATTGCATCCCGAACCGACAATATCCGAAAACCTTCCCTAGCGTGCGAAAATCGGAACTGGTGTAAAGTTAGCCCGATCATTCGGGCAGACACTTCATCGGGCCTGATGGACTCATAGGGCCAGCCACCCAGTCAATCATGGACGTCGTGGTAGTAATTCATTGCGCGATTACCACGATAGGGGGTCACATAGTCTGCAAACCGCCGGCCAGTTAACCGAAGGCCAAGGCGCAAAAGGGTCACATACACCCATCGCATCCGAGCCTGAGCCGCAGGAGAAGCCTGCGCGTACCAGTACAATTGTTTTCCCAACTGTTTTCCCAACGCCAGAACAGCTCCATCCAGATGCGCCGATAAAGTGCCAACACAAGGAGACCCTCGGGTGTCACCATCCGCGCGGCACAAGCCAAAGCGCAGTCGAGCTCGCCGGTGTGGTGCAGTCCCCCAGGAATAAACCACATCGAAAGTTCCCCATTTGGTGGGTGCGAGCTTGAAGATACTTTCTTGCTTGATGCGGTAAGCGCCGCCGGACACGAAATGAGAAAGCACAGCATGGGTGGTTGCCACCGAATCGGCGTTGCTGTTCACCGCCACCACCTCCCGCGCCCCAAGTCGAAGGGCCGCGAGATTGTGCAGATCTGAACCACCTCCGATATTGAGAAAGCGCTTGCCATCAAGCCCCTCTCCACCCAGAAGCTACAAAAGCCCCGCTTCCGTCTCACGCACTTCAACCTCTGTGATCTTCCAGCCAGTTGCGCCCGAAGGCAAGGTGAGCCTCCGCTTGGATTAGTTTTTTGGGGGTCATTGGTCTCATTTCCTGTAAAGAGTTCCCTCAATAAGTTGTTCCGCGAGCAAATGCTCGCGGTCAGTCAGTTGTGCTCATTATAGCTATTCCAATAAATAATGAGACATTACGCAGCACAATAATTGCGAATTGCCTCATCAATAGAACCGTTGCAGCCTGCATCCATCCGCGCTCGCTGCAGCGCAGGTCAAGACCCGGGACATGACCTACCTTTGAAACAACAACTCTGGTCGCTCCATTGGCCATGTTCAGAGTTTCTCGATGGGTGTCATGTGGTCCCAAGCGCGTTGGGGAATTCGGTGATTGTGCGTCCAAAGGTAGCCTGTGAGCGTCTCTTGCAGATCAGCGGCGGAGACAAACGCTCAGCGCCCAGAATCTCGGCAATGCGACCGTTGAGGCGCTCGACGATGCCATTGGTTGGCGGGTGGCGAGGTTGGATGAGCCGATACTCAATTCTCTGGTTCGCACAGAGCTGATCGAACAGATGGCGTCCGGTGGGTTGGCGATCGCCCGTGGTGCAGAAGCGATCGGTGAACTCCTTGCCGGTATCTGTAAGAAGAGTATGTACCACAAAGGGGGTGTTGGCAAGCACGTGCGCAAAAAAGTGCGTGGCAGATTCAGCGTTCTTATCCTCGTGGATTGCCAGATAGAGCCAACGCGTTGCCCAGTCAATTGCGACGCAGAGGTCAGGGCGCCTCTCCTCTTCAGACATTGCGGCAGGTACTTGAGTCGATGTGAATGAACCCTGGCTCGTCGTCTTTGAACTGCCGCGTGGTCGTTTTGTCCCCCCTTCTGCGCTTGCCGGCTTCTTTTGCAGTGCGCGCAGGTTCGAGACCCTGTGGCAGCGCAGACAGGGATCTAGGGGATCTAGCGCCGAGCAGCTAAGGTTGGAGTTGAGGAAGGTTCAGGCAAGAACCAGCAGGTCATCAAGGGGCAGCCAAAGGAACTTACGCACCTCAACGATCACGAGCTCTTGCGCTGCAGTAAGCATAGTGTTCAAGCGATGAGGGCGGGTGCGCTTGTCTGCGACACTCCCGCGCTTTCGTCATTTCGCGACCGTATGGCGGTGGATACCGTAGCGTCTGGCAAGCTCGCGGTGACTTACCGAAGCTGGCGCTTGTTGGGCCTCACGGCGAATCCGAGGTGTGGTTCGGGCATTAGCGTGAATCCGAGGCATGGCTACGCTCCTTCCTTGGATGCTTTCTGGCCTGGTAACAAGCGTTCGAGGAGCCGGTATGCTTCGAGGGGTTGAGCACGACTTCTGGGAATCTTCTGGGAATATAATATGCGGGGCCGAAAACTAGACCCTCAGAGGCCTTAAAACTCCAGCTCCTCCTCTTCAGAGGCTTCAGCAATTGGGGTGTCTGGACTTTCGCCCTCATCGGGTAGGCGAATAACCACACCGTTAAAGAATCGTGCCAGTTTTTCGGCAGATTCACGCACAGGATCGGCAGCAGTGGTGAGAGGTGGTGGGGGTGGAATAGGGGTTGGTT
>NZ_JACOMP010000142.1:0-16084 GCF_014466085.1 Thermosynechococcus sp. OHK43 | reverse complement strand
GTATAACCCTCGCTGAGGCTTCTCAAGGCGATAGTCAATGGCAATCAGCAGCACCTGATCGGGGCTAATCCCTAGGCTCTCATCGAGGGAAATATCAAGGAATTCGCCGTCGTAGTGGAAGGTTTGGGGTTGGTGCTGCACGGTCACGCCCTTGATCTGTTGCCCCACGGCATTGAGGCGTAGGTATCGCAATTGAGAATGGAGGGGGCGCAAGTGAATGTAGCACTGTCCCCAGCAGGTTTGAGCCTCTAAATCCAGCGTCAAATCAAGGAAAATATGTTCCACCCGCCCGGGGCGATCAGGACTATAGTGGGGGCGGGCACCACTTAGAACAAAGGATTTTGTAGGAGTGACATCAAACGTCATAAGGTTACCATCAGGCCGCACGCTGTTATTAGTCTAGATGCCCTTAATCCAGCAGTTCAATCACCTTATGGCGACTGGTGTAACCTTTAACCAACTGAATACGCGACTTGGGTACCCGAAAATACTCTGCTAAGACAGCAATCAGTTCCTGATTGGCTTTGCCATCATTGGCCGGGGCACGCACCGTAACCAGAAGTTGACCTTCAGGGGTAATCGAGACAGAAGATTGCCGTGCATTGGGTTTGACAATGACGTGCTTTTTACTCATCGATTCTTGGGCTAGCGGTGGGCACAGATATGCTGGCCAATCTCTTTATCAATTTTCATGATGTGGTTGACCAACCAATCCGCCAATTTACCATGAATCATCACGGCAACAGACTCATCCGCTTGACTGTGGCGATACTGCTGCTGCAGCTCCTCAAAGAGCCCTATGAATTGTTCATGGGCGCGATGGTTGACCTCTGCGAGAGGACACTGATATTTCTTGGCACAGCTTTCCTCGTGCTCAAAGTGCCACTCAGCGTAGTATTTCATAAACACAATGAGCTGTTTAATCCGAGAAGCCCCCCGCCCCTGTTCAATGGCATCGGCAAGATCATTCATCGCGGTCACTAGCTCCTTGTGCTGAATGTCAATTGTCGGCACGCCAGTACTCAGGCGATCTGTCCATTCAAAGCGTTGTATCATTCCCTTTGGCTCCATAGGAAGCGTTCGCATGGGTTTTCGTTTTTAGGAATGTCAGGAGTCCCTCCAAAAAGGAGCTGCTGATTTCTGTCGTTTCACTAAGTGCAGGCTCAGTAGCAGAGGGTGCACTAATGCCCGCAATCTCTTCGGCAATGCCCACCACCGTTAAACGGAAGCAGATTTTCTGTACCTCCAGAATCGGTAAGTTCAAAGCATTGCTAATTTCCTGAAGCGTCATTGTGCCTTTGGCGTACTCCCACACTTGCCACTCATGGCGATTTAGACGGTAGGGGGGCTGTCCCTGAATTGTGCTGGCGATCGCTGAACTGGGCAAGGGCAGCTTATCCATCAAGGCTGTCCAATCCCGCAGGAGTCGTAGACCCGCTAAGGAAATGTCCATCGGTGAGGCACTGAGTCCCGTCATTTCATGAAAGGGCAGCGGATGGTTGGCATCAAACTTGAACCAGCCCTCATTGAGACTAAAGAGCTGAGGAATCGGTGTCAGTACCTGCTGCTTAAACAGTAACTGAAGTTGTTCCGGGTCAAGGGCACCCTGTGTTTTTAGGCAGAGGCCAAGGGAACCCGTGAGGGAACAAAAGGGCAGGAGGCGTTGGATCGTTGTGGGACGGAGCCATCCCCGCTGCTCAATGAGCCGTTGCAGTCCTTGATGATCTAAGCTTGTTGTTGCTGCCACAATCTGACCTAAGCGAAAGAAAATATAGTACTCCTGCGCCTGGGGGATGAGTGGCATCATCCCTACCATTTCCACTGGTTTAATCGAGAGGCAGCCTGTTTTTTGCCCTTGCTCCAGAAAACGAAAAATTTCCCCCAAGGAGAATTCCGATAGATAACCTGTAATTTTCATACATTCCCCCTATTGAGTGATTTTGTTCTAAGTGGTGAGTGCACTGTGGTTTAATTGCGAGAATTGGGCACGGGTATAGGCTTGAATGAGTGCCATCATGGCCGCAGCAACAGAAGACTTCTCCAAGGCATTGACTGGCAGCATCGGTGGGCGACGATGGGGACTTAGGTAGCCAAGGGCGATCGCGATCTCTTCAGCAGGCCAAGCATTGGGATTATCGGCATGGCTCAGACCCACTAGCATCGGAATCTTTGTGCGATGGCGCATAAAGGCCAAAATCCGGCGTGCCGCTCGAAAATCTTGGGGACGGTGAGAACTCACCAGCAGGATAAAGGCATGGGCTTTGCGAATGAGAATATCCCACATAAAGTCAAAGCGTTCTTGGCCAGGGGTGCCATACAGATGCAGGGCAACATTGGGGCCAAACTGAAGCCGCCCAAAATCCATCGCCACTGTTGTCTTTTCCTTGAAAGCAGCAATTTCATCCGTTGCCTTGCGATCCGTATCCACTGGTTCAATTTCGCTAATAGTGCGGATGAATGTGGACTTGCCTGCCCCTACAGGCCCTGTAATGACAATGCGCATAATTTCCATAGATTGCACCTCGATTTTGCCAGTCAGGGTGGCTTAAACATTCACTGCCGAACTCACAGCCGTGAGTTGGTTTTGCAGCTCGGCCAACACATTTTTAATTTCAAGGTTGATAATTCCCAACTTGGCAGAGGCATCCGCTAGCACCAGAAAGACCGCATCTTCAGTACAACTAGTGAGAATGCCATAGCCATTGCTTCCCTCAACCAAAATTCGTTCCACTTGGCCACGACTCAGTTCTCGGCCAATCCGCTCTCCTAGGGACAGCATTGCGGCTGACATTGCAGCCACCCGTTCATCGTCCATTCCCCCCGGCAAGGTTGCGGCCAGCGTCAGACCATCGGGAGATACAAGGGCTGCCCCTTGGACATTACTGGCATTGGCAACAAAGTTTTGCAGTGTGGCTTCCAGTTTTGCAGCGTTAATCGGCATGGTTGAATCCTCTTGAAATACTCCTGCAGAATTTTGAACAGTTAGCTCTCCTTGTCGGGAGACCTACATAGCAGCAGCACCGGTGGCAATGAGTCGCTGAAACAGTGCCTGTGTCCAACCGGTTTCTTTGAGCACTGCTTGGGAAGAAACTTCAAAGTAGGCCTGCTCAATAAAGGCAAGATCAATCATGCAAATTTTGCCAAGGGCGTCACTGAGGGCTTCGGATTTGTTGGCTTCCCTTAATTTTTGGCGTACGGCATTCACCACAACTGCCATTGCAGGCACCACGTGCTGCGGGCCAATTCCAATGCGCACATGGACAAGGCCAATTTTCCAGCGTCGCTCAGCATAGGCTTTGCCCCAACTGTCCATTCCTGTGAACATTTCATAAAACCAGTCCACAAAGGTTTGGTGCAGACGATGGATTCGCCCCTCCGTGGCATTGAGGATAGCGTTCATTTCTTCGTCACGGCCTAGATAGTCATAAAAAATATCCGCCATTTGCGGAGCAATTTCTTTCCCCCAAGGGGCGGCCTCAGCTAACAGCGATTTGTCTTCATCGGTCAACTGGACTCGTCGTACCATTGTTGCCATGAAATTGATTGGCTCAATTGTCATCTCCTTTACCTCGAAACACTGAATGACTGCTGAATGAATTTAGTTAGTAGATGTGAATTGACTGATTATGCATAATTTAGTGATGAGAATTCAGTCAAGCGGTTGCTCTTACAAGCTAACAAAAAAATCCCCCAAGGCCTGAAAATTTCAGAAATGATTAAAGGTTCCCCCTGTAAAATACAAGTGCTGCTGACCTAAAGCGCTGCCTTAGATGCTTAAAATACTTTTCCCCACACCATAATACTGCAACCCTAGCTCAGGGGCCGCCTCTTTCATATCACTTCAATACGGCAGTCAAAGCTGTCAATGAAGCTAGGAAGTGTGAAACCGGCTCACTGATAACCCTCTAGCGTAGAAACAGGTTGTTTATGCAGAGTATCCTCCTAACTCTCTAATGGAAAGAATAGCTTTACTCTTTGGTTTTTGACTGTATCCCTGGGCACACTACACAAAATCAAATAATTAGATGTGTTTTTTAATTATTCTTTAGATTTTTAGTTTATTTTTGTGTAGAAATGAAAGCAGCTTTTTACAAAATATCCCCACTGCCTTGACCCCATTCTAGGAAATATGACACCCTTGCATTGTTATTCATCTAGCAATTCTTGGGCAATGATGGGTATTTATCTTGAAAACGGGAAGATAGTTGTACGTCCGATCCCTTGACCTAGCCGGGGGAAATAAAAGCCAAGCTGCAACAGCTCGGTGCCCAACTTGACCAACCCAAAGCAAGGGCAGATCAAGCTGATGAAGATGTCAAAGCAGATATTGAAGCCAAAATTGAAGCCTTGAAGGCCAAGGGCGATAAACTCACTCAACAATTGGCTGCCCTCAAAGCAGGGGGAGATGATGCTTGGGAGTCCATCAAAGCGGGGTTTGAGGACGCGTGGGAGGAGTGGAGCAAGGCCTTTGAGGAAGCAGCCAGTCAGTTAGCACGAGTAAGTACTTTTGGGGTTCCAGCCCTCGATGGTTACATCGACGCGATCGCTCTCGTGGGACAGCGGTGCAATATTTAAGTAATACAGGGGCTGATCAGGGGATAAGTTCCGCAGCCAATGCAGACATTGGGCATCCACATGGACATAGGAGCCAGTTTCTACGGGAGTGCGTCTCAACGCTGTGGCAGCCACCGAGTTAGCAGGGGGTGTCATGGGGCAGGTAATGAGCTCACCCACACCCGACACAATCAGGAAAATATCATCGCCCCGCTGGTGGTAGTGGGGATAATTGGCTTGTCCTGGTTCGATGCGGTAGAGGCTAGAGGCCAGTTCAGGGTTATGGTGATCCAAGGGACAAACGGCATAGCCAGGCCGCTTGGGTGTCCAAGTTTGACAGCGCTCAACCAACTCAGGAAAAGAAAAAACTAACATTGGCTTTTCAGGACAAATCTTCACCACTGGGTTATTGTATCGCTAAGCGATCGCGCTATCCTAGCCTCTGGTCTGTGTCGGAGTTTTGCATGAGTACACCTATTCCAGTCATTGTTGTTGGCGCCCTCGGTAAGATGGGGCGCGAAGTTGTTAAGGCTGTACACCAAGCACCCGACACAGCGCTCTATGCCGTCGTCGATCGCAAGCAGGTGGGAGAAGATATTGGCAAGGCTTTGGGGCTAGGGGCATTAGAAATTCCCATTAGTGGCAGCTTGCAAGAGGTGTGTGTGGCGGCTGCCCAAGAAAAACAACCCGTGGTCATGGTGGACTTCACCCATCCCCAAGCAGTGTACGAGAATGTGCGCATGGCGATCGCCTATGGGGTGTATCCGGTGGTGGGCACAACAGGTCTGAGTCCTGAACAAATTGAGGAACTGGCCGAGTTTGCCGACAAGGCCGATCTGGGGGTGGTGATTGCGCCGAATTTCTCCATTGGCATGGTGCTGCTCCAAGAGGCGGCCATCCGCGCCAGCCAATACTTTGACCATGTGGAGATCATTGAACTCCACCACAATCAAAAAGCCGATGCCCCCAGTGGTACTGCCCTGCAAACCGCACAGCGTTTAGCTGAATTGGGCAAAACCTTTAACCTGCCCCAGGTGCAGGAATCGGAACATCTGACGGGGGCGCGGGGGGCCTGTGCCGCGGCTGAGATTCGCATCCACAGTGTTCGCCTGCCGGGATTAATTGCCCATCAGGAGGTGATTTTTGGGGCACCGGGGCAAATTTATACCCTACGCCATGACACGAGCGATCGCCAGTGCTATATGCCGGGGGTACTGCTTGCCATTCGCAAAGTCAGGCAACTTAAACGCTTGATCTATGGCCTTGAGAAGCTGCTCTAATCAAATTTCAGGAGTTTGCTGCAACAACCAAAAGCCCTGCAGGGTCTCCTGTGTCGGTTGTTCCTTGACTGCGATAAAGTGCAGTCCTTGGCTTTGGGTGCAGGCGTCCTTAAAGGCCGCCAGTTCCTTTTGAATCTGAGGATTGCGGCCACTAATGAGAACCCAGCGATCGCTCGCCCCCGTTTCCAAAATCAGCAACGGCTGCGGTGTCTCCTCAAAACTGAGAGAGGCCGGCTCTAACCCCGATAGCCAACCCGCCAAGGGCAGTGCCCGCTGCGAATAGATAATTAACCCCGGCAGTAGCACATCGTCGCTGAGGGTCAAAAAGGGCAGAGGTGGTACCTCACCAAAGGGCAGTTCCCATTCAGGGGCCGTTTTAATTTCCCCAAGAGGGAGAGCACTAAATTGCCAGCGATCCCCCCGCAGAGCTGATGGTAGAGGTTGCGGTGCAGGGGGCATCAACTGGGGTGGCGTTGCCAGCTCCGCTTGGTAGTTGGGTAGGGTTGGATAGAAGTTTGTGGCGCGATCGCGCAGCCAATCATAGAGGGCAAACGTGCGCCGACTCGGTACCATCACTAATCCTGCAGCTTCTCCCCCCCGCGTAATAATGCTGGTCATGGCTCGGCGAAAAAAACGCACTCGCTGGGGTTGAACCCCCTCTGCCAGGCCCAGTTGCTGTCGCCATTCAACCATGGCTTCCTTAAGCGCCGCCGCTAACCAGCGGGCATTGGCTTCAGCTCCTGCACAGGTTTTGCTGAACTGAAATTGTTGCTGGCGATCGCAAACCAGCAGCTCCCAGATTTTCTTGTTGTTTTCATCCACCAGGGGACGGGAATAAAAATCCAACTCCCAGATCGTATCCATTCACACCTAGTTAGGAACGTTAGCTGCAAACTTGATGGGACTTGCCTTTCCTAAGGATAGGCGGTTTTGGTCATCAAGGTAAATGTATAACGCGATACAGATTTTCCAATCTGAGAACTGATGCAATCAGAAACTAACTGCGGGTCAATGCTTCGCTTGGCTCAAGTCAAACAGCAGCCAGATGACTTTCTGGTGCAATGGTGCTGCAACTGCGATTTCTCCTCCGCTGAACTCATGCGCAACTCGACTCCATAACCGTTATAACCGTTGAGAATGAAAGCGATGTCCAAGTTAAAACTGAAACGTGCTAGACGGCAAAAGCGCCCGTTACTAAACCTCGACTGGCAGCCCAATTTTCGTTGGCGATCGCCCGCCCTGGTCGCCTGCATTCCCCTAGCTTTAATCATTGTGACTGTTTGGGGAGTGGCTGCTCAGGCCCAGGATAAACCCCTCACCCCTGAAGACGTTCAAGGAGTGCTCAATACTATTTGGGTATTGGTGGCAGCAATTCTCGTGATTTTCATGAATGCTGGCTTCGGCATGTTGGAAACTGGCTTCTGCCGCCAGAAAAATGCTGTCAACATTCTTTCTAAAAACCTAATTGTTTTTGCCTTGGCCACCCTTGCCTACTGGGCAGTTGGTTTCTCCTTTATGTTTGGTACGGAGGGCAATGCCTTTATCGGCTCAGGGGGCTTCTTCCTCAGCAGTGAAAACCCAGAAACCTATGGCCTGAAGCCCTTTCCAGAAGGATTGGTCATTTCAGTGGCTTTCCTCTTCCAGGCAGCCTTTGCAGGCACAGCGGCGACGATTGTCTCCGGTGCCGTGGCGGAGCGCATTAAATTCGTCGACTTTTTGATTTTTAGTCTGCTGCTGACAGGAATCTCCTATCCCATTACCGGTCATTGGGTGTGGGGAGGTGGCCTGCTCAGTAATATCAGCTTCCTGGGCGAGGGGGTGGCTTTCAAGGATTTTGCCGGTTCAACCGTTGTCCATGCAGTGGGCGGTTGGTCTGCGTTAATGGGGGCCGCTTTTTTGGGGCCACGGATTGGCAAATATGCCGCCGACGGTACCCCCCAAGCCTTACCAGGACACAACATGGGCTTTGCCATGCTGGGGTGTTTGATTCTTTGGATTGGTTGGTTTGGCTTTAATCCTGGCTCACAACTGGCTGCCGACCAAGCAGTCCCCTACATTGCTGTAACCACCAACTTGGCGGCGGCGGCCGGTGGGATTGCGGCAACAATGACCGCTTGGCTAGCTATTGGTAAGCCCGATCTTTCCATGATTATCAACGGTATTCTGGCGGGCCTAGTGTCCATTACAGCAGGCTGTGCAGGTGTATCTTACTGGAGTGCCGTAATCATTGGTGCCATTGGCGGCGTCATTGTGGTCTATTCTGTTCTCTTCTTTGACCGCATCAAAATTGATGATCCCGTCGGTGCCACCTCTGTTCACTTAGTCTGTGGCACTTGGGGCACCCTAGCCGTTGGCTTGTTTGACAAAGAGTTAGGCTTGCTCACCGGCCATGGGGTCACTCAATTGATTGCTCAGATCATCGGTATCTTGACCATCGGTGGCTTTACTGTGCTCCTGACCAGTATCTTTTGGCTAGCCTTAAAACAAACCCTTGGCATTCGTGTTTCCGAAGAAGAGGAACTCAAAGGCTTGGACATCGGCGAGCATGGCATGGAAGCCTACAGCGGTTTCTTGAAGGAGTAACTCGCCCGCCAATAAGTTTGGGGTCGTACCATGCCGCTGGACGATCCCATTGTCCTAGGTGGTTTTTGCTGTCCTCAGCTTTTGAGGGCAGTTTTTTTAATCTCTGCTTTTGACCATCAACCGAGGGGGAAGTGATCTACTGTGAGGGGATTGCTGCAGATGCTGCCAGAGCATCGCTGTCAATATTGATTTCTGCTCCAGTGGTCCAACTGAACTCATCAGCACCAAAGATGACAGCTATTGCAGCGACTTCCGCCGGCAGTCCAAACCCTCTTAAGGACGTATCCAACATGGCCATACTCTTTGAGCCAGTGCCAAGGATGGGTTCTCACAGGGGGATAAGGATTGCTGCTGGGTGAATAGAATGGGAACGCACGTTCATCCCTTGCTCAGCGCAATACAAGGCAATGGTTTTGGTGGGGTTGCCAACGGCGGCTTTACTTGACGCTTAGGCAGCGGCTGCCGGTATGCCAACAGGACCTGAACGTGGGGAGATGTGAATGTATCGAGCCAGGACCACCCATTGCCCGAAATGGTGTATTTGCAACCCAGAAACATGCCGTCAAAGTTTGTCCCATCAACTCAGCCCCCAGCTTTAAGGGAGGCATTTTCGGGATCCCGAGAGACAGTATTTTCCTCTGAGATAAGCTACCCTATAGCAGCAGTGCATTAGGGAGTTTTGGATGAGCGATCGCGCCATGGCGGTACGGGTGCGACAACACGTTAACCCTCTTAGTCAAAAATTCCAGCAGGACATTGCTGTTCCCGATTGGTCAAGGATTTACGAGCAACCCTCGCAGCCTTTACATCTGGATATTGGCTGTGCAAGGGGGACATTCTTGCTAGAAATGGCAGCACTTTACCCAGAGCAAAATTTTCTGGGTCTGGAAATTCGCTACCCGTTAGTGGTCGCCGCCAATGAGCGGCGCGATCGCCAGCAACTTCGGAACCTCCACTATCTTTGGGGCAATGCCAATGTCCACTTGCCCAAAATTCTCGGCGGCCTCCCCCTGCACACCGTCACGATCCAGTTTCCAGATCCGTGGTTCAAGCGCCGTCACCATAAACGCCGCGTCGTCACCCCTGAACTGGTGGCCATTCTTGCTGAACTCCTGCCCGCTGGTGGACGTGTTGTCCTTCAGTCGGATGTTTTTGAAGTGGCTGCATCAATGGTGCAACAGTTTCGTGCCCATGGCGCCTTTCGCTCAACCTGTACAGATTGGTTACCCCAGAGTCCTTGGCCCATCGCGACAGAACGGGAAAAATGTGTTCTCAATAAAGGATTGGCCGTTTACCGCTGGCAATTTGAGCGGTGGGCTGTCTAACTGGCCCTGAGATACTGCTGCCAATGAGCAACAATTTCTGGGGAGCCGTACCAAGGGGCATCGGGGCGATCGCGCAAACGGCGGCGAGGCGCATGAAGCACATTTTCATAGACCAGATTCTCTGCCCCTTCGAGGTGGGCGGCTGCCACTGGTGTCACCCCATCCCCCCAACAGGCACCCTCGCCACAGGTGAGTTTATAGCTTTGATACGTCAACCAATTGGCAAAGGAGCCGCGTGATGTCCCATAGATTGCTTTGCCCGCCAGACACACATAGCGAATTTGCCCGTAATAGGCACCGGGGTACGTGGTGTTAACAAAGTCCAGATTGCGACGCGTCCAACGCTCCTGACTCCGGTGGGGAGTACCCAACGTAATTAGCGTGTGCACCCATTTGTGACCCGCCCAAACTTTGCCATCATAGGGTTGATCCCCTAGGTAAATGCGGCTAATCCAGCCCCCCGCTGAATGACCAATGAGATGCACAGAAGGGGCCCCTGTTTCATTCAGAACACTCTGAATGGTGGTATCGAGAGCCCGGAGAATTGGCGCCACCGATCGCCCCCCCAATGTCGGCAACCACGAGCGTCCCCTAAGGGGGACCACCTCCACCACAAACCCCAACTGCCGCAGATCATCCCGCAAGGGGTAGTAGTCAGGGGCAGCCGCTAAATATCCCGGTAAAACAACGACAGGCAGCACAGGCGCTAACTTGCTTGAGGCGTTGCCGGGAAGTGTATCACATTTGGATAGACGGAAATAATGAGTCCCTCGCGAGCAAGCAGCGTCTGCGGAAATTGTGCCCGTGCCAACTCGCCAATGCGATCTAAACAGTCATCATCATGGCTGGGATCATGGTGAAACAAAATCAGTTGCTTGACCTGGGCCGCTTGGGCAAGCTTAACCGCCTCCTGCCATGTGGAATGCCCCCACCCCACCTTGCTCTGCTGCGGGTGATAGTATTCTTCATCGGTATAAGTGGCATCGTAAATCATCACATCCGCGCGATCCGCCAAGGCAAACGCCCCTGGATGTAACCTATCCGGCAAATGCTCCGTGTCTGTAATATAGGCCACATGAATGCCCTGCCAACTGACACGGTAGCCCACCCCCCCGCCCGGATGATTCAGAGCCTCATTACTCACCACTACACCGCCGTCTAGGTACACCCGCTCGCCCGCCTCCAAGTCATAAAAACGTAAATCTCCCCCCATAATTTGCAACGGAACGGGAAAGTTGGGGTGCAGCATTTGATCATTCAGTCGTCGTTCAATGCCCTGACCATTTTTCCCCGGCACTGCGTAGATATGGAACTGATTTCCCGGTACAAAAGCGGGTTGAAAGAAGGGAAACCCCTGAATATGATCCCAGTGGGTATGGGTAAAGAATAAGTGTGCCGTCACTGGCTGTTGACCCATTAGGTGCTCCCCAAGAACCCGCAAACCTGTACCGCCGTCAAGGATGATCCGTTGACCATTGGCTTGAATTTCCACGCAGGGGGTGTTACCACCATAGCGGACAGTGTGGGAACCGGGACAGGGAACACTGCCGCGCACACCCCAAAACCGAATGGTAAGTGGGTTAAACATGGGCATATCGCAAACTTTGATCGTAGTGTGCCACAGCAAACACACTTGACTTGTGATATGGATCATCCTCCTGCTGTGACGCTAGGAGTTGATAGAGTAGGGCCTAGGTGCCCCCAACCTTGAGAAAAAATCTTTTCTAAAATCCGCGAGTGCATATTTGCAAAAACATCACTGGATAAGTGAATAGAGGATTGTGTCGGCAAAGAAGAGGAAATATGCCTTAGGAAGCAAAGAACAGGAAACCCCAGATGTTCTTGGCTTCTACTGGCCTCACAGCTCTCGATGAATTGCAGCAGCCCCTAACCCCTTACATCTCAACCGCAGTCATCCCGTGGGTTTGCCAAAAAATTGCTGTTCTCAAGGCCCAAGAAGAACCCTGGCCCCCTATATCGTGCTGTGGTGCTGTAGCCGCCATATTCCCTGCCAAAAATTTGCAAATTTTTAGCAATAGTTCACTGCCCCTAGAGAGGGTTGGGTTCGGGGTTTTTTGAGAATCAACAGTCCTTCTCAAGGAAAAAAGGGGTCGTCGCAATGACTGACCCCGCCTGCCGATTCCTCAGAGAGGAGAACACTAAGACTTAGCCTATGCCAGATGAGAAAAAATGTCAATAATTTCGGAGAAAAAGTTTGCCCAGGCTCCCGGGTCCTCTTTTGCCCTCGGATGCCAAGCCGCTAGAAAGGTTGCTCAAGCTGAGGGGAGTTTTAGCCTAGGAGAGCAATTGCAGTTGCTCAATCACAGGTTCGGGCGATCGCGGTATCTGTGGCCCGTCTTGACGCTCCTGTTCAGGATTGCCCGCAAGGGTTTGGAGTGCCGCTAGCAGATCCTGCCGCAGGGGTTCAAGATCGGGGCGGTGATCTAGATACAGTTGCAGCGCATGGCTGGGGTCAAGGCATTGTTCGAGGGCAACTTCTGGCAGCCGGCCAATGGGCTCACTATTGGCAAGTTGGGGCAGGAGGCTGATGCTATGGGCGCTTTCAAGAGCCTTTTCCAATTCATGGAGGTTAATCAGGGGAATTTGATCGGGGCGCAGTTGATACATGACCCGCACCACGGCTTCGCTGATGTCCACGCTGGCGATCGCCGCCAAGAGGGCAGCTTGGGGATTGCGTTCCACCTCGGTTAAGTCCACACGAATTGTGCGGAAGGGGCGGGTGGGGAGGGGACAAAACTGAAATTCTGTTTTCCCTTTGACGAGGTTTACTAAGACATAGCCCTTTTCTTCCCCCTCTTCGCCAAAATCCACCCGCTCAATACTGCCGGAATAGACCACGGGTGGATCGTGACACAGGACTTGATGGCGATGGACATGACCAAGGGCAACGTAATCAAAACAGGGGCGTGCCAAGAAACCCAGGGGAATTGTAAAGCCTTTGCCCGCACTCAAATAGCGTTCAGAGCCGTACTGGGCGGTGTCCACCATAGCATGGGCAAGTAAGACGGTAGGTAAGGCAGGATCGAGTTGGCGAATTTCCCCCTCAAGGGCAAGGCGAAGCCGCTCTAGGAGCAGTTGATGCACATCCGCAAGGGAAAGGCCACTGGTTTCCGGCCGCGTGAGGAGTGTTGATCGCGTTAACCAAGGGAGGGTCATGACTTGAACACTGCCCTGGGGAGTGTCAATGCGATGGGTGGCCAAGCGATCGCCAACAATAAAGCCGGGTACCCCCAGGGTGCGATAGAGACTGAGGCTGGCGCCCCCCTGTCCTTGGGCGTGCTGATCGTGGTTGCCCACCAGCAAAACTGTGGGAATGTGGGCATCTGCCAAGCGGCGAAATTGGCTGGCAAAGGCTTCATGGACGAGGGGGGGTGGTGTTGCATCGGGAAAGGCATCGCCCCCAAAAAGCACCAAATCAACGGGTTCACTCAGAGCACGGTCAATACAGGTGGCCAGAGCAGCAATAAAATCCTCAAGGCGCGTATTCAAGCCCGTGGCAGGGTTAATGTGGCCATGACTGAGGCCACTGCCAAGGTGGATATCAGACACATGGAGAATTTTCATACCAATCAGGTAATGACGGTGGGGCGATCGCGACCCGTTAAGCCTTGGATATTTGCCACTTCATTGGCCAGTTGAATTAAATCGGCAAGTGCCGCTTGGGCATCGAGGTGTTGCTGGGCAGGATGGGGTTCAAAGCGCTCCAAATAGACCCGCAGCGTTGCCCCCTGGGTTCCTGTTCCTGACAGGCGATAGACAATGCGGCTGCCATCTTCAAAAACGAGCCGAATGCCTTGGTTTTGGCTGACGCTGTGATCCACTGGATCGGTGTAGCTAAAGTTATCAGCAGTGGCCACTGTGTAGGCACCCAAGGTCTGACCCACTAGGCTGGGAAGTTTTTGCTCTAGTTGGCTCATCAGCGTGTGGGCGCGATCGCTGTCGATGCCCTCATAGTCATGGCGCGAATAATAGTTGCGGCCATAGGTTTGCCAGTGAGCTTTGACAATCTCGGCCACAGAGGTTTGGCGGACGGCCAAGATATTCAACCAAAAGAGCACAGCCCAGAGGCCATCTTTTTCGCGCACGTGGTTGGAGCCAGTGCCAAAACTCTCCTCACCGCAGAGGGTTGCTTTACCGGCATCGAGGAGATTACCAAAGAACTTCCAGCCTGTGGGGGTTTCGTAACAGTCAATACCAAGCTTAGCAGCAACGCGATCGGCCGCTTGACTGGTGGGCATCGAACGGGCAATCCCCGCTAATCCATCTTTGTAGCCGGGCACAAGTTGGGCATTGGCCGCCAGAATAGCTAGGCTATCACTGGGGGTTACAAAACAGTTTGCCCCCAAAATCATGTTGCGATCGCCATCGCCATCGGAGGCAGCCCCAAAATCCGGCGGATGCTCACCAAAGAGTTGCTGCACCAAGTCATGGGCATAAACCAAATTGGGGTCGGGATGCCCACCGCCAAAGTCCGGTAGCGGCACACCATTTTGAACCGTGCCTGGGGGTGCTCCCAAGCGCTTTTCCAGAATTTGCTGGGCGTAGGGTCCTGTAACCGCGTGCATGGCATCAAAGACAAGGCGCAGCTTCCCTGTACGGATCACCTCGGCAATGCGATCAAAGTCAAAAAGGGTCTCCAGCAGCGCTTGATAATCAGCCACGGGGTCAATGACTTCAACAATCATTTCACCCAAGGGAAACTCCCCAAGGGTGTGCAGATTCACATCGGGTGCGGTGTAGATTTTGTAGTGGGTGAGGGCAAGGCTGCGCTCATAGATCGCATTAGTGACTTTTTCGGGAGCAGGTCCCCCATTGGCAATGTTGAACTTGACGCCAAAATCTCCCTGTGGCCCTGCGGGGTTGTGACTGGCTGAGAGAATAATGCCCCCCACTGCCCCATACTTGCGGATCACGCAGGAGGCGGCTGGGGTTGAAAGAATCCCATTCTGCCCCACCTTGACCCGTGCAAAACCATTGGCTGCCGCCATTTTGAGGATGACTTGAATCGCTTCGGCATTGAAGTAGCGACCATCACCCCCGAGGACAAGGGTCTGCCCCTGCGGTGCCTCAATGGTGTCAAAAATTGCTTGAATAAAGTTTTCCAGGTAGTGGCGCTGCTGAAAAACAGGTACTGGCTTACGTAAGCCAGAGGTACCGGGTTTTTGATCCTTGAAGGGAGTGGTGGCAATAACTTGAATACCCATTAGGAGACTCCACAAGGGGACTGTCACTATAAGGGCAGCTTAGTGGGCTCGCGAATTGTGGTCAAGCCCCAGACTCAGGCAGTAACCAGGAGCGGGGTAGTCATCCTCCTCCCCTGCCCTCAAACCTTTTGCCCTGAGGCCCTTCGACAAAGGTGTCCTGACGGAGGAGATTCAGGGTTAGCCACGAATCACCCCAAAGCTTTTAGGTACATCGTTGTTCTGAATCCGAGCAGCATCCTCCTCAATAGGAGCGTCGCTCGATAGGCGGTGTTGTTCTAAAACCGAACACAGATAAGGAGTGGAGCCTCTAGCAGATGTTCGGCGCAGGGGTCTTCTAAGGTTGTAAGCGATCAAGCATGGTCAGACACTTCAGGCGAGACATGGTGGCATTCCTAGAAATGATTGCCCGAGAGACTTGTCATCGCACCTAGACGCTTGCTAAAATCATAAAGCACTTTCAAGCCGGGATAGCTCAGTTGGTAGAGCAGAGGACTGAAAATCCTCGTGTCGCCAGTTCAATTCTGGCTCCTGGCATTAGCCCTAAAATGCGCCTTGTTTCTCTTCTGCCCAGTGCCACAGAAATTGTTGCTGCTCTGGGGTTGCTGCCGTTTCTTGTGGGTCGCAGCCATGAGTGTGACTATCCGCCTGCAGTCAAGGCATTGCCTGTCTGTACCCGGGCTAGGTTAGATGCCCAACAGTCGAGTTTAGCCATTGATCGAGCGGTTCAGGATCTGCTGCAAGCGGCCTTGGGCATTTATGACTTAGACCTGGCGACTCTGCAAGCGCTAAAACCCACCCACATTATTACCCAAGATCAATGCGATGTGTGTGCGGTTACCTTGGCAGAGGTCCAGCGGGCGATCGCCGAACTTCTGGAGCCGCCACCGCAGTTAATTTCTCTCCAACCCCATTGCCTTGAGGATGTCTGGGAAGATATCCGACGGGTGGGTCTGATCCTGGGGGTTGCTCCAGACCCCCTGCTGAGTGACCTGAAAGCGAGGATTCGCGCCTGTCAAAGCCGGGTGAGCGATCGCCCCCGCCGCCAGGTGGTAACTATTGAATGGATTGACCCCCTCATGGCCAGTGGCAACTGGATCCCAGAATTAATTGCACTGGC
>NZ_JACOMP010000141.1:0-4404 GCF_014466085.1 Thermosynechococcus sp. OHK43 | reverse complement strand
CGGCAACTGGTGGTAGTCACCTACAGTCGTTCGGCTGCCGCCAATATCAAGGTGCGCATCCGCAAGTACCTACGGGAAATGGGGCTGCCCCGCAATGGTTTTAGTGTGCAGACCCTCCACAGTTTGGCCTTGAAAATTGCCACCAGCCACCCCACAGCGGGTCTGCGTTTGAGGGGTGAAAACTTAATGAGTGAGCATGAGCAGCGACGCCTCTGTGTCACCTGTGTCAAGGAGTGGGCGCGATCGCACCCCGATATCCTCGAGCAACTCATCCGAGGCTGCGATACCAGTCCCCTGAGCGACGTTGAACACGATGGCCGCAAAAGTGCACTGTTGACCGACATCTTGGTGAAGTTGGCGCAGACCGTTATTGGCAGTGCCCGCAGTATGGCTTTGATGCCCCATGATCTGCGGCAGTTGTCCCAGCAGTTGTGCTCCCAAGGTGCAGCCGAAGCAGGACCCTACCCTTTTTTAGAGATTGGTGCCGACCTTTTGGAACTGTACCAGAACCATCTGGCGCAGCGGGGGCAAATTGACTACGATGAAATGATTTTGGCAGCTGTTCAACTCCTAGAGGGCGATCGCCAGTACCGCCACGAATGGCAACAGCGAGTGTATGCCGTCTTTGAGGATGAAGCTCAAGACTCAACCCCCCTGCAATCGCGGTTACTGCGGCTTTTAGCCGAGGACCCCACCACCGGACAAGTTCATTTTGTGCGGGTGGGGGATCCGAACCAAGCCATTAACTCCACCTTTACGGCTGCCGATCCCCTATTTTTCAATGAATTTTGTAACGAGTGTGCCCAGAAGAGGGCTTTCTATGAAATGACCCAAGCGGGGCGATCCACCCCTTTGATCATTCGCGTCGCTAACTATTTGGTGCGATGGGCGAATTGGGCACTCAAAGATCAAGAACCCCCCTTCCGTGACCAAGCCATTCAGTGTGTGTCGCCGCCGGGTTTGGAACCGGGGGCCAACCCACCCCCCTGGGGACAAGGGGTAGAAATTGTCCGACCGCCAACGGTTGTTGAGACGGTTAAACATCTGGCGCAGCGCATTTCTCAGGTGTTGGCGGCGCATCCAGAGGCTTCAGTGGCGGTGCTGGTGCGCACTAACCGCCAGGCTGAATTTGTTGCCGATGTCTTGCGATCGCCCACTGACTTCAACCTTGATATTGACCTTTGTGCGCAAGGAATTCCGCTGCTGGATGTGGCCGGCATCGAACGGCGATCGCAGGTGCCCAAGGAATTGCTGGACATTCTCTACTTTCTCCACTGTCCCTATTCTCCCGCAGCGGTCAAGGCAGCCCTAACGGTGCTTCAGGAGCGCAAACGCATTCCACCCCAAAATTTGGATCGCTTGGCAGCTCAGCCAGAGGTCTTCCTCTACCCCGGTCCTTTAGACCCCCCTGCCGAGGAACCGGTGCTCAAGGCACGCCAACACTGCCAACGCCTCCTCAAAGCCCGCCTAGAGCTGTCTCTATTTCCCTTGATCACCTACTGCGCTCAGGAATTGGGCTATGACGCCGCTGAATTAGCCACTGCCGATCGCCTGATCTGGGAATTGACCCAGCAGGAACCAACGCAACTGTGGGAGCGTATCTATCCCCGTTGGCAAGAATTGGTGGCAGCGGATCGCTTTCAAGCGGTGGAGATGGAAGATCTCCATAGCCGCTTAGTGCGATCGGGTCAGGTGACCATTATGACGATGCATCGCGCCAAGGGTCTGGATTGGGATGCGGTTTTTGTCCCTTTTTTAGAGGAAACAACCCTCCCCGGTAAGAGTTGGGTTGCTGCCAATGCTAAGTTCCTCAGTTCTGACGTGGATTTTATAGACGTGGTGCGATCGCAACTGCGGGCCTACGGCCATAACCAGCCACTGCCCAACTGGCAAACTGCCTACAAAAAAGCCACAGCCGCCAAAACCGCCGAGGAATATCGCCTGCTCTACGTCGCCATGACCCGTGCCAAGCGCCTCCTGTGGCTAGCGGCTGCCCAGCAAGCTCCCTTTCACTGGCAAAACTTTAATTGGCGAGGGTTTTATCAACTGCAGGACAGTCCCCCTTGTCCTTTTATCGAAGACCTTCAGAGAAAGTTAAAGGCCCATGCAGCAGCTACTCCCGGCGATCGCTAAAACTATCGCGCCCCGGTAAGCGTTCCATGGCGGCCAAGACTGCCCGTTCCGCCGCCAGAATATCCCGCTCTGCCCCCCCCAAAAAGAGACGACCAAAGCTGCCCACAGCGGAAATCTGCAAAATATTAATCAGTGCTGCCTTTTCAGCCTCATTCGCTGCCAGTGCCGCATAGGCTGCCGGTTCCACCTCAAAGACATAGAGGGTTTGTCCTGCCAGGATCATGTTGCCCCGGCGGGAGCGGTTAATCAGTTGGGTGTGGTGGGCATCAATGTTGCGAATCACTTGACTCGAAATCACCCGTGGCCGCAAGCAATCCTGGACCCGAGCGCCAATGGCATCTAAAATGGCCTGTCCTGCTGCCCGCACTTCCCCCTGATTGCCCGAATGCACCTCCAGTAGTCCGTAGAGTCGCTCGATGAATAAGACTCCCGGCCGCACCACCGCAGACTTCAGGGCAATATCCAAAAGGCGGTTCACATCAATCCCCGGTGAAATCTCCACCCAAAGGGAGCAGTCCCCCGGCAACGGCAAAAACCCCTGGGCCACGGTTCCCAAATAGGCCGCGTGTTGCGGTTGGATCGAATCGAGATAGACATAACTGCGCAGATCAACGCCCAATGTGGTGGATTCCTAACGCGCCAGTACCCATGATCGCCGAAAATTCCCTAGGACAATAGCCGTTGAAGGCGTGGATCGGTAAAGTCCTCAATACAGACCTCTGCCCCTGCGGCTTGAAGGGTCATTGCCGATTGCGTTGTCAACACTCCCCAGCAGAGCATCCCTGCCCGCACCGCTGCCATAACGCCCGCCACGGCATCCTCAAAGACAAGACAATGCTGCGGCACCACCTGTAACCGCTCCGCCACCAGTAGATAGCATTCTGGATCGGGCTTGCCCCGCTGCACATCCTGCTCCATCACCACCGTATCGAAAAAGTGACCCACCCCTTCACAGGAGAGCACCAATTCCACATTGGCGGCACAGGCGGAGGTGCCCAAGCCCAAGCGGTAGCCTTTTTCCTTGGCACTTTTGAGAAAGGGCAATAACCCCGGCAACAGTTCCAAATGGGGTGCTAGCAGTTCCCGAAAGACCGCCTCTTTCCCCGCGCCCCAACGCTCTATTTCCGCTTCGCTCAGCGATCGCCCTAGAAGTTCTGGCAAGAGTTCCGCATTGCGTTTGCCCCCCATATGCCGCAGGTGTTCTAGGTTGATGTGCTGCCGCAGTTCAGGGGTGCGATCCACATAGACGCGCCAAGCCTCCAGGTGATAGGGCATCGTATGGCAGATGACCCCATCCATGTCGAAAATCAGGGCACGCTGGGAGGGTTCAACGGCGAAAAACTGGGAAAAATTAGCCATTGTGGAAAATTTGGGCATCAGCAAGTGTAGTCTATCGCCTTTTGAGCCTAGGGAGGCTGACCAATTCATCAATGGAATATTGCCGCAGGACAGCCCACAAAATCTCAATTAAAATACGGGCAACCACACCTGCAAAAAAATAAGTCAACATCTATAGTAAGAGTATAGTAAGAGTACAGCCCTGTATCTGGGCTATGCCATAGGGTAGGTCAAGGGACGTTGATCCTGTTTAAGAGTGGATTTGACGGTTCTGAGTCGGGTCCATATTTTGGAAAAAGGGCTGTAAATTGGCATACAAAAACACGCCAAAGTGGACGTGTTAAGATGAGTGTTACCAGCACGCAGGAGCCATTAGGGGAAGGGTCATGTTTGAACGCTTTACAGAAAAAGCCATTAAAGTCATCATGCTGGCACAGGAAGAGGCTCGCCGCCTCGGCCACAACTTTGTCGGTACCGAACAAATTCTCCTCGGACTGATTGGTGAAGGTACCGGTGTGGCTGCCAAGGTTCTACGTTCCATGGGCGTGAACCTCAAGGATGCCCGCATCGAAGTGGAAAAAATTATTGGCCGCGGGTCTGGTTTTGTCGCCGTGGAGATTCCCTTTACCCCCCGTGCCAAGCGAGTGTTAGAACTCTCCCTTGAAGAAGCCCGCCAACTGGGTCACAACTACATTGGTACCGAACACCTCCTGTTGGGACTGATTCGCGAAGGGGAAGGGGTTGCCGCCCGCGTCCTTGAAAATTTGGGTGTTGATCTCTCGAAAGTGCGCACTCAAGTGATTCGGATGCTGGGTGAAACCGCAGAAGTGACCGCTGGGGCTAGCCAAGGACGTACCAAAACGCCGACGCTGGACGAATTTGGTGCAAACCTCACCCAGATGGCTATTGAGGGCAAGCTAGATCCCGTGGTGG
>NZ_JACOMP010000140.1:0-17774 GCF_014466085.1 Thermosynechococcus sp. OHK43 | reverse complement strand
GCCTCCAGTGCCCTAGGGGCAGTCGTGCCCATTGCCGACTATCTGGTGCTGCCCACCCCCCCTGCCCCCATTGATCTTGCCGCTCTTATTGAAACCGTCAAGCAAGTGGTGGAACCGTCTAAGGTTCCCCACCGCGTCCTGCTCACCCGCGTTGATCCCCGCTGTGTCAATGAGGCCCTTGAGGCCCAAAATACCCTCTTGCAGTTGGGGGTAGCGGCTTGTCATGCCTTTATCCGCGCCTACAAAGCCCACGAACGAGCTGCCCTAGAGGGGGTGCCCATTACCCAATGGAAGGGCAAACAGGCCAAGGAGGCCCAAGCCGATTACCGCCGTGTTGCCGAGGAGCTGGAGCGGGATTGGCGTTGATGGCCTGTCCCTAAAAACGTCCTTAAAAACAAAGCCAGTATAATAATGTACGATTAATATGCAGAATCTCAGTCGCTTCAAAGGAATATGCGTCGTTTCCTAAGTCTAGCCTGTATTCTAGGCGGCCTTTATTTCCTTGCCCAGAATATTATCTTTCATGGCACCCTTGGAGCAGGTACAGCCGTTCTCTTGTCCTTGGTCGGTATTCTCATGATTACCTCAGGTCGTGATCAGATTCGGTACCTTGGATATGGGGTCTTAGCGTTAGCCGTATTCTTTATTTTTCTCAATGCGCGTTTTTTCCTGAAACCAATAAGTCTTTTGCAGTTTGTGGCTAGTTACACTGCTATAGTCATTGGGTTTCGGTTGTATGGGGGTTAATTAAAATTAGATAATTAAAGATTCCCAGCCCTTGGGGTTTGTCAATTATGAATAATATCAGCCCTGTCATATCAGTGATGAAACAATGATATTAACAATACGATCGCCCCAGGATAGGTTTCTGTGATCCTAGGCCATAACTGAAGTCGCACTTCAATGGCGTTTTCTTTGCGCCGTCGAAGTTTTTGAAGTCTTTGAAGTTTTTGAATTAAGGTCAACAGAACGTGGACACCACCGTACTGAGTCAATACCGTCAGCACACCCAAGAGCGCGCTGTTTTGGGAATTCCCCCCCTGCCCCTGACCGCCGCACAAACCTCTGCCGTCTGTGATCTCCTACAACACCCACCCGCTGGGGAAGAGGAATACCTGCTGCACCTGATTCGGGATCGCGTGCCCCCGGGTGTGGATGAAGCGGCCTATATTAAGGCGGGCTTTTTGACGGCGATCGCCAAGGGGGAACTCAGCAGCCCCCTCATCACCCCGATTGCAGCGGTGGAACTCCTAGGGACCATGCTGGGGGGCTACAATGTTCAATCCCTCATTGACCTGCTGCGCCACGAGGACCCGGAACTGGCCAGTGCGGCGGCCACTGCCCTGAGCCATACCCTCCTGGTCTATGACGCCTTTCACGATGTCCAAGACCTCATGCACCAAGGGAATCCCTACGCCCGCCAAGTGATGGAATCCTGGGCCAATGGCGACTGGTTTACCTGCCGTGAGCCACTTCCAGAGGCGATTACCGTCACTGTTTTCAAAGTGGCGGGTGAAACCAACACCGATGATCTCTCCCCTGCTCCCCATGCCACCACTCGCCCTGATATTCCCCTGCACGCCACGGTAATGCTGGAAAGCCGCTTGCCGGGGGCACTGCAAATCATTGCCGAACTGAAGCAAAAGGGCTATCCCCTCGCCTATGTGGGGGACGTTGTCGGCACCGGTTCCTCCCGCAAGTCCGCCACCAACTCGCTGATTTGGCACATTGGCCGGGACATTCCCTACGTCCCCAATAAGCGCACCGGGGGTGTCTGCCTTGGCGGCAAAATTGCCCCCATTTTCTTCAACACAATGGAGGACTCGGGCGCGCTGCCCATCGAGTGCGATGTCACCCCAATGAACCTGGGGGATGTGATCACGATTTACCCCTACCGCGGTGAAATTACTAATGAAGCGGGGGAAGTGATCAGCCGGTTTACCCTCAAGCCCGATACCCTCTTGGATGAAGTGCGAGCGGGTGGGCGCATTCCACTGCTCATTGGGCGTACCCTCACCGACAAAGCACGGGCAGCCCTTGGCCTCGACCCCAGTCCCCTCTTTACCCGTCCCAAGCCTCCCATTGAAAGCAACAAAGGCTATACCCTGGCGCAAAAGATTGTCGGTAAAGCCTGCGGCCTCCCTGGGGTCCGCCCCGGCACCTACTGCGAACCGGTGATGACAACGGTTGGCTCGCAGGATACAACGGGCCCCATGACCCGCGATGAGCTCAAGGAATTGGCCTGCCTTGGCTTTGGTGCGGACTTGGTGTTGCAAAGTTTCTGTCATACGGCGGCCTATCCAAAGCCCGTTGACATTAAAACCCACAAAGAACTGCCGGACTTTATCACCTCGCGGGGCGGCATCTCGCTGCGACCAGGGGATGGCATTATTCACTCGTGGCTCAATCGCATGCTGCTGCCCGATACCGTGGGCACGGGGGGCGATTCCCACACGCGGTTTCCCTTGGGCATTTCCTTCCCTGCCGGCTCTGGCCTAGTGGCCTTTGCGGCGGCCTTGGGGGTGATGCCTTTGGATATGCCGGAGTCGGTGCTAGTGCGCTTCAAAGGTTCCTTACAACCGGGGGTGACGCTGCGGGACATTGTCAACGCCATTCCCTATGTGGCCATTCAGCAGGGCAAGCTGACCGTTGCTCAGGAAAACAAGAAAAACGTCTTTTCAGGACGCATTATTGAAATGGAGGGACTGCCCGACTTGCAACTGGAGCAGGCCTTTGAACTGACGGATGCCACGGCGGAGCGATCGGCGGCCGGCTGCACAATTCAACTGAGCAAAGAGACAGTGGCCACCTACCTGCGCTCCAATATCACCCTTTTGAAAAACATGGTGGCTCGGGGCTATGGCGATGCGCGGACGATCCTGCGGCGGGTGAAAAAAATGGAGGCCTGGCTGGCCAATCCCCGTCTTCTCGCTGCCGATGCCGATGCTGAGTATGCCGATGTGATAGAGGTGGATCTCGATCAGATCAAGGAACCCCTTGTGGCTGCCCCCAACGATCCTGACAATATCAAAACTCTCTCGGAATGTGCGGGTGATCCGGTGCAGGAGGTCTTTATTGGCTCCTGTATGACCAATATTGGCCACTACCGTGCCGCTGCCAAGGTGCTGGAAGGGGAAGGAGCGGTGCAGGTTCGCCTCTGGATTGCGCCACCCACCCGCATGGACGAGCAGCAGTTGCGCGAGGAGGGCTACTATAGTATTTTTGCCGCTGCTGGAGCACGCCTGGAGATGCCGGGCTGCTCTCTGTGTATGGGTAACCAAGCCCGCGTTGCTGATAACACGACGGTTTTTTCCACCTCCACACGGAACTTCAATAACCGCATGGGCAAAGGGGCGCGGGTCTATCTGGGATCCGCAGAGCTGGCGGCAGTCTGTGCCCTGCTGGGGCGCATTCCTACCCGCGAAGAGTACCTAGACATTGTGACGCGGAAAATTAATCCCTTTGCAGCGGATCTCTATCGCTACCTCTACTTTGATCAAATTCCTGACTACGAAGACCAAGGCCGTCTCATTTCTAAGGAGGAGGAGGCGAAACTACTAGCCTGTATGGGCGGCTAGCCCTTGACCTAAACCCAACGGGAGAGAGCAATTCCGCCTTCCACACAAAGAAACCCTAGGATAGGCGTGCTGAGCCAATAGAGCCACGCAAGCCGAGGATAGCCTTGGCGACGCAGGTTGGATACCTCTAGGATAAACGTGGAAAAGGTGGTCAAAGACCCCAAAAAACCAACGGTGAGGCCATAGCTGAGCCACAGCGGCGCCCCCCAGCGGGTTACAGCATGGCTCAAAAAGCCCATGAGAAAGGCCCCCATCAGGTTCACACTCAGGGTGCCAAAGACCAGGGTGCCAAAGCGGCGATCGCTCCATAGACCGACGTAGTACCGTGTCAACGCTCCGGGCACAGCCCCGAGGGCGATCGCCACCAGTCCTTCAGGTGAGATCATCCCACTTCTCCCAAGAGGCTAATCCCCACAGCACTAAGCGGCTGCCCAACTCCAAAGCCAGCAATCCCAGCCCCGTACTGCCGAGCCAGTAAAAACCCTCGGCTGCCATATCCCGGTTACCCAAGAGCTTGTCGTTATCCAACTCGTAGGATGAAAAGGTTGTATAGGAACCAATCAATCCCGTTGTCAATAGCAAGCGCAAATCGGGGTGCACGACAAACGTGCGGGCAAAGGCGAGGGGGGCAATCACCCCCAGCAAAAAGCAGCCAGTGACATTTACAATCAACGTGGCAAAGGGCACATTACCCACAAGATAGGGTTCCAAATAGACCGCCAGTAAGAAGCGACTCAAGGCACCGGGGATGGCTCCAAGACTGACGGCCAAGGCGGGGCGCAACCGAGGATGAATCGACGTCACAAGCGGGGCTCCTCCACAATCAATACCGGTCGAGTTGAACTCTCAAGAATAGTCTGACACACAGACCCCATGAAGACACGCTTGAAACCCTTTTGACTATGGTTTTGACCATGTTTGCCAAGAATGATTTCAGTCACGTTGTACAGGGCGGCGGTACTCAAAATGGCTTCGGTAATGGGGCCAGCCGTCATAATGAAACGATAGCGAATATCTGCAAGGTACTGCTTAATTTGGGCTTCGAGGGTGGCCACCGCTTTGGGGTCAGGTACGTCCTGCACATGGAGCACAATGACTTGCGCATCAGCACGGCGCGCTAATTCCGCCGTCTTTTGCAGAACATAGGGGGTGACACTGGAGGTATCCACCGGTGCTAAAAGAACAACCCGGGGTTGCAGCAGGACTTTGGTGGCATCCACCTCGCCCTTTTGCAGGAGTTTTGGCGCAAAGGTGGGAATTGCCCATGCCCCAACGGGAGCCGTAATCACGATCGCCAGAACCGCGATCGCTAGCATCGTTTCCCCCCCAGGCACCCCAGCAGACAAAGGCAGAGCACCAATGGCCGCTTGTACAGTTGCCTTGGCTGAATTCCCCGCCAGCAAAAAGAGGCGTTCTGAGAGGGTCCAATTACTGCCAAGGGTGGAAAGATACCAACCAATGCCCCGCCCCATCAAGGTACCCACCGCCAAAATGACTAAACCCACACCGAGGGAACGTTGCAACACCCCTAACTGGACACTGGCACCCAACAGCACAAAGAGAAAAATCTCTGCCCCCTGCCACAGCACGTCAAATCCCCCCCGTAATTGCCGCCCTAGGGGCGCATCCATCTCAATCAAAAAGAAGCCCGCACTCATGACCGCAAGGTAGCCGGAAAACAGGGGCAGGCGATCGGCCAAGCCCACTGCCCCCAAGGCCACTGCTGCTGCCCCGAGGGTTGTTTGCACCCGATTTTGACTCCAGTTTTGCTTGACCAACAAAAAGACCAGCGCCCAGGCCAAGCCATAGCCCACAATCAAGCCACCCCCAATTTCAAGGAGCGCCTGCACACCCACTGCCAAGGCGGGCGGCAAGCCGCCTAGGAATCCCCCGCCATGGTCAACCCCCATGAGTAAACTGAAAAGCAGTAGCACCACTACATCGGAAATGGCACTGCCTGAGAGAATGGCATCGCTAATCCCCTTGTCCACGCCCCAGCCCAAACTTTTTAGCCGTAGCATCCCCGGCACAATGACCGCGGGGGACTCCGGTGCCACGATCGCCCCCAACAATAGCCCCTGTCGCAAATTAAATCCCAGTAAAAGCATGGCCACCCCTGCCACAACTGCCATTTCACACAAGGCGGGTAACACCCCAAGGCGTAGAGCCACAGTGCCCTGTTGGGCCAATTTCTGGCGATCCAAGCCCAGTCCCGCCTTCATCAAAATCACCATCACCGCAACGGCACGAAAGGTGGGGGCTGCCCCTAGGACGTCGGCTTGCAACAGATTCAAAGCCCCAGGCCCGAGGACAATCCCCACAAGAATCATGCCGATCAAGGCAGGTGCCCCCAGTCGCCGCGCCAACTGACCAGCAAAGAATCCCAGCAGGAGGATGAGGGCAAGGGTTTCTAAAATAGTTGACATCGCTGCCAACCTCGCTGTGACACCAAACCCTACCCTAGCGAATAACCCAATTCATTTCCAAGGCTCAGTGTCCCTAGCGATCGCCACAAATCCTCTATATGCTCTATAGTGCTTGGTTATTGGCGGAGCATCGGCAAGATGACATATTGCTTGGGAATTCTCACCACATCGGGTCTGGTGATGGCGGCAGACTCTCGCACCAATGCGGGGGTAGACTATATTTCCACCTATCAGAAGCTCTTTGATTTTTCGGTGCCGGGGGAGCGGGTGATTGTGATTTGTACCGCTGGTAACCTTTCCATTACTCAGGAAGTTCTCACCCTGATTCGCCGCGATCTCAAGGGGCAGTTGGAGCGCAGTCTCAACACGTTGCCCAATATGTACGAGGTGGCCCGCTATATCGGTAGTAAGCTGCGGGAGGTCACCGATAGTCATCGGCCCTGGTTAGCTAAGGATAACATTGACTACCAATGCACATTTCTGGTGGGGGGGCAAATTCGTGGCGAGGAACCCTACCTCTACCTAATCTACAGTCAAGGCAATTTTCTGCAAGCGACGCCGGAAACTCCCTTTCTCCAGATTGGTGAAACAAAATATGGCAAGCCGATTTTAGACCGCACGTTGCGCTTCGATACGCCGGTAGATGCGGCGGCAAAATATGCCCTGCTCTCCCTTGATTCAACGATGAAATCCAATATCTCCGTCGGCCCCCCCCTTGACCTGATCATGTACCGCACCGATAGCTTTGAAATCTGTCACCGCGCCGAATTTGTTTTGGGTGATCCTTTTTTGGTAAAGGTGCGGCAGTTTTGGGAGGCCTCCTTGCGGCGAGCATTTGAGGAAATGCCGGAGATTGAATGGAACCGCCGCCAGTCTTCTCCGACGTCCTCAATGGTGCTGCCAACACCGGAAACCCTTATTGCAGAGTAGGAAAGACCAACTATGACATCTCCTTCCTTAGAACAGCAAGTAGCAGCCTTGGGGATTGGCCACATTAAGCAGCATCTATTCCTCTGTGCCGACCAAACCAAACCCCTGTGTTGTGACAAGGCAGTGGGTTTAGAAGCATGGGAATATTTGAAAAAGCGCCTCAAGGAATTAGGCTTGGATCAACCGCGCCCAGAGGGCTGTATTTTTCGCACCAGGGCCAATTGCCTGCGGGTGTGCCAACAGGGGCCGATTTTAGTGGTCTATCCCGATGGTGTGTGGTATCACTCGGCAACGCCCGCAGTGATTGAGCGGGTCATTCAGGAGCATGTGCTGGCGGGGCAGATTGTTCAGGAATATCTACTGGCGTCACCACTGCCCGAAAGAGCAGGCGATCGCCCCACCAATACCCCGCATGGGTAATGCACACAGGTGTTCCTGCCGCTAAGGGGGCGCGATCGCTCTGGTGCTGGTGCGGATCAAAGGGAACACAGGCCCCAACTTCACCAATCAACCTAACCCCCCACTGCTCTAAGAGTTGAAACACCGGCTGCACTAGGGGCAAAATTCGCTGGGCAGGGGCGGTGGGGTTTTGTCGGGCAGCAGCGGCGGCAGTGGGCCAGAAGCGCAGAAACGGTTCAAGGATTTGTAGGGCTTGGTGTTGGAGCGCCGCCTCAGCAGGGGATTCGCCATAGAGCCACTGAAACAACTCCAACGGCGTCAGCCCCAGAACGTGGGCCAGGTGTTCGAGGGTTTCAAGGCGCAGTCGGTGCAGGTTGCCGAACCAAATGGCATTGGCTTGCTGTCGGGTAAATCCTTTGCGGTGCAGTTGACTCTTGCGGGTAATGCCGACCATCGCAAGGCGCTCTTGCAGACGCTGGCTCATCCTTCTAGTCGCTGCCCAGTGTGATCGTCAAAAAAGTGGAGATGCTGCGGATCAGGGCGCAAATACAGGCGATCGCCCCGCCGAATGGGCTGTTGCCCCGGCAAGCGCACCCGCAACGTCTCTCCGGTTACCGTGAGGTGAACCGTCAAGCCCGTTTCATGGCCAAGGGCCTCCACCAGATCCACCTGAGCTGCCAGTGTATCCTTCTCTTCAGCAGTGGCCAACAGGAAATGCTCTGGACGAATCCCCAGCCATGCTTTTGAGGCCCAGGGCAAGGGCTGGCTCAGGGACAACTGCCAATTGGCGTGCTGAATCTTCCCTTGGCTGAGGGTCACGGCTAAAAAATTCATCGGCGGTGAGCCAATAAACTCGGCCACAAAGCGATTGGCAGGACGTTGATACAGGTCGAGGGGCGTGGCAATTTGTTGAATTTGGCCTTGGTGCAGGACCACAATGCGATCGCCCATGGTCATCGCTTCCGTTTGATCATGGGTCACATAAATGGTCGTGGTGCCCAATTGCCGCTGAAGTTGGACAATTTGGGCGCGGGTCTCGGTGCGCAGCTTGGCATCTAGGTTAGACAGGGGTTCATCCATCAAAAAAACCTGGGGATTGCGGGCCATGGCTCGTCCGAGGGCAACCCGCTGTTTCTGACCGCCGGAGAGTTGTTTGGGATAGCGATAGAGCAAGTGCTCAATTTGCAACAGCTGTGCAATCTGCTTCACCCGCTGGTGAATGGCCCGTTCGCGGGGAAAAGAAAGTTGCATCCCCTTGGGGAGCGATCGCGTCCAGCGCGTTAAGGTGGCTTCAATGGGAGCGGGTAACACCCCCTTTATCTGTGAGTTGCGGCGCAAACCAAAGGCCAAGTTGTCATAAACGGTGAGATGGGGATAGAGGGCATAGCTTTGAAAGACCATGGCAATGTCTCGTGCTTTGGGGGGTAAACCATTGACCAGGCGATCGCCCACCCAAATCCTGCCCGTGGTTGGTTCGTCTAAACCCGCAATGAGCCGCAGCAAAGTACTCTTGCCACACCCCGAAGGACCCACTAGCACCAAAAACTCGCCCCCACCCACACTTAGATCAATCCCTCGCAGAACCATGACATCATTCCCGCGCTGGGGGTCGCGATAGACCTTGGTCAGTTGTTCAAGGCGTACACCGGTCACGATCGCTGTCCTAGAGGGGCTAATTGGCTAGAATCCCACACTGGGGCCAATCTGACAAGACGCCTAGGCAAGGTGCAGATTCAGGACGGAACGGGGCGCCCGGCGAACCCGTGCCCGGATCGTGGGCAGTCCCAGACGTTGGCAGGCTTCATAGCGATGACACCCCGAAAAGCCATAGTACTGCCCTTCCACCTCAAGGACATCAATGGGTTCCTGCTGGCCAATTTCAGCAATGGAGGCCATCAGCGCTTCAACTTTGGCTGGATCCGTTTGCCGAATCAGGGGACGACGAATGGCCTTGAGAGGCAAATCCAAAACTCGCATTGGCTTATCCAAACTCGTTATGAATTTATTTTAGCAATCCATCGCCTGTCGGCAACAAAACGCTCTTGAATAACTTCCTAACTTGCAGTAAAACAATACGGGTTGGCTTTTAGCCATTAGTTGTGCCGTTTCGGTGTTTTTTTATGGGTTTGCAACGTCGTCGCTTCCTCACCCTGGCAGCCGCCGGTATGGGGGCAGCGCTGCTGCCCCAAGGGCTGCAGCTTTTGTATCAACGGGCCGCCCGCGGCCAATCAGTGACAGGTCGTGGCTTTGGCCCTCTGGTCAAGGATCCCAGGGGCCTGTTGGATTTGCCAGCCGGGTTTCAGTATCGAGTGTTCTCAAAGCTGGGCGATCGCCTCAGTGATGGCACCCCTGTGCCCACCTGCCATGATGGCATGGCCGCCTTTGCTGGCCCTGATGGCACAACCATCCTGGTACGTAACCATGAGATCACTCCTGGACTGTCCCCGGTCTTTCAAGGGGTAGTAGTTCCCAAGGACAAGATGTACGACCCCCTTGCCCGCGGCGGCACAACCACCCTTGTGGTCAGCAAAGATCGCCAGCTCCTCAAGCATTACGTTTCCTTGGCCGGCACCTCCCGCAATTGCGGCGGTGGCAAAACCCTCTGGCGCAGTTGGATTAGCTGCGAAGAAACGATTTCCACCCCTGAACATCCCGCCAACGGAGGCCCCGTGCAAAAACCCCATGGCTATAACTTTGAAGTGCCCATCAGTGCCCAGGGACCAGTGACGCCAGTTCCCCTGAAGGCAATGGGGCGCTTTCAACATGAGGCGATCGCCATCGATCCAAAAACACATATCATCTATCAAACAGAGGATCGCGGGGATGGTCTCTTCTATCGCTTTATTCCCAAAAAGCCCACCAACCTTGCCGCCGGCGGTCAACTCCAGGCGTTGAAAATCAAACGCTACCCGAAAGCTAAGACGGGTCAGGGTTTTCCCCTACGCCAGCCCTTCGAGGTGGAATGGGTGAATATTGCGGAACCTGACCCCCCCCAAGATACAGTGCGCTATGAAGGTTATCAGAAAGGGGCAGCCCAATTTGTGCGCGGTGAAGGCCTCTGCTACCACAATGGCGAATTCTACTTTACTGCCACCAGCGGCGGTAACAAGCGCTTAGGTCAAATCTGGCGATATCGCCCCGGCAGCACCCCAACGGCGGGGGGCACCCTTGAGCTATTTGTGGAGTCCCCCGGCAAGGCAGTTCTGGATTACCCCGATAACTTGACGATGGCACCTTGGGGAGATCTCATTTGCTGCGAAGATGGCAACGATTCAGTGAACCGTCTGGTTGGCATCACGCCCACCGGCGAAGTGTACACCCTTGCTCGCAATGCCCTCAATGATCAGGAACTAGCGGGGGTTTGCTTCTCCCCCGATGGCCAAACCCTGTTTGTGAATCTTTACCATCCGGGGATGACCTTTGCAATCTGGGGGCCTTGGGATCGGCGGGGCTAATGGCCCAACTACCCCACCAAAAGGGAGCCCAGGATGACCTGGCTCCCTTGCTGTTTGCCTACAGACTCAACTCAGCACTGCCATCCCTTCTCCTTCCGTCCTTTCTGCCTTAGCTCAGCGCCACAGGGGAGCGATCGTAGGTGGCCGCCAAAGCGGGATTCACTTTGCCCTGAATGTGCTGCCAGTAGTGGGCAGCACTCAGGGGCATGCCGATCGCTGTCGCCATTCGGGCAAGGAGGGTTTGTTCACGGCTTTTAATCATCACATGATGGGCCATCGCCAAGGAGCGAGCCATTTCGTTAACTGTTGCTGTCATGGGCACCGAGGCCACATTATCAGCCAAGCGAGCAGCGGGAACACCGGCGGGCGGTTTGCCTTTTTGATACTTGGCGCCGCGATAGGTCATGATTTTTAAGGATTCTTCCGGCGGATTTGTCACCGCAGCCACCCGATAGGTGCTACCGCGATACTTGGCCACGACATCCGTTGCTTGGGTGTTGATCGCTGGAGGAACGTAGTTGTATTGAACGCCGCGATAGGTCAGAGTCGTCATAGTTTTCGCCCCATTTTTATTACAAGGTGGACTGATTGAGGCGCGTTCCTTCGGGATCGATTTCCCTACTTCCGTCCCTCGCAAAGGTACAACGCTGACAATTCAACTCGGTCTGAAAAGCGTTTACTGATGCCCTGTGAGGGATGAACGATTTATTTCTGTATCTAATTTAACAATTTCTCGACCTTAAAGCAAGCTATTCATAGAAATTTACAATACTCGGGCCACTACGCCCCTAGGGAGGGGATTGTCTGAGACAAAAAAAAGGCCAACCCCGAGGATTGACCCAATGGCATCATTTTTGCACCTTTATTGATATTGTATTGACGTTGAAGGGCAGTTTTAGGCCTCTGCTAGGGGATAGACACTCACACGCTTGCGATTTTTGCCATAGCGCTCAAAGGTAACGACACCGGCAATCATTGCAAAAAGGGTATCATCACCCCCACGACCCACATTCGCGCCCGGGTGGAATTTTGTTCCCCGCTGCCGCACCAGAATGTGACCGGCCTTGACCACTTCCCCGCCAAAGCGCTTGACACCCAAACGCTGGGCATTTGAATCGCGACCGTTGCGGGTACTACCTGTTCCTTTCTTGTGTGCCATGTTAACCTCCTAGGGATTCACCATTGAGACGAATCTCATTGATCATGATGCGAGTGAGTTCTTGACGGTGGCCTTTTTTCCTGCGGGTTTTCTTTTTCGGCCGCATTTTATAGACAATCACCTTCGGCCCGCGCCGATGCTCCATCACCGTACCAGAGACAACCGCACCACTGACGTAGGGTTGACCCACGTGGACTTGGCTATCGGTTTGCACCAGCAACACCTGTTCAAGATCAATGGTGCTCTCCGGCTCAATGGCGAGCCGCTCCACATCGTAAAAGCGCCCGGGTTCAACGCGCAGTTGCTTGCCACCGGTCTCAATGATTGCGTATGCCATAGAAATTAAAAAACTCCTTGCCGTGCAGGTGAGGGGATGCGCGCCTCTTGGAAAACCTGTTCCGTGCAAACTCAACAATTTTCCATCATAAAATTGATCCCCTGTGGCTGTCAAACCCTCGCCGACCCCAGGCAGACGGTCTGTTGAACCTTTAGTCAATTCGGGGCACTCATCGAGGGAGATTTCCTTAAATGTCTGGATAGGTAAATGTCTGGATAGGTAGTGCCCACACCAATGACCTCTTCATGGTGAAGCAGAGTCCTGTGCTGAAGCGGCAGGCCATTCAGGAACGTGCCATTGCGGCTGTGGGAATCACTAATGAAGGAGAGGGGCTGTCCCCTAAAGAGAAAGGCGTTGATCTCAGCATGCAACCGCGAGACATAGGTATCTGTGGGATGAATACAACAGTCCAGCTGGGGGCCACTGGTCCACTGGCGATCGGGACTGAGAATGACTGCCTGTTTTGGCAAACCACGTTCGCGAACGATCAGTGATGCTTTGGGGTAGCTTGGCGTTGGCATCCTGCGTCTGCCATCTTAACGGGATGCCCTGAGCCTAAATTCTCTAGGTTACCACTAGATTACCCCTAGATTACAAATGTTGCCCCATCCCCTTGGGCCGCTTGCCAACTGCGGGCATCAAAGTATAAATCCTCAAGGGAAATACTGGCCAAGGCCTCCTGAAGTTTTTGGTGGAGTCGTTGCCAGAGACTCAAGGTTACCCAATCGGCGGTGCCATCTTCCGGTTGAGGGGGGTGTAAAAACAGGGGAGCTGGCGATTCACCAACAGCAGTAAGGATATCCCGCAGGGAAATGGTCGCTGGGGGACGGGCGAGTTGATAGCCCCCATAGACGCCGCGCAGCGATCGCACCAAGCCGGCACGCCGCAATTCAATCAAGAGTTTTTCTAGATAGGGGGCAGGAATCTTTTGCCGCTCAGCAATGGTACGCACCGAGGCAGGCCCATAGTTGGGCAACAAACTCAAGTCCAACAGAGCCTTGATACTGTAGTGGCCACGGGTGGTGAGGGTCATGCGGCTTTGCCAACAGTGGTGATGTAGAGAACGGCTTCTTCGGGGGGAATGCCGAGGAGATCGTTGACCTGATCATCAAAGAAGCCGCCGATGCCACTCACCCCTAGCCCCAAGGCGGTAGCGGCTAAGTTAAGTCGCTGGCCGAGGTGGCCGGCATCCATGTGCAGGTAGCGATAGGCGCGTTCGCCATAGCGAGCGATCGCCCGCTCCAGATTGGCGGTATGGAAAATCACCACTGCGGCATCGCGACCGAGGTCTTGATTGAGACAGAGAAAGTGCAACGGTTCCTGAAAGTTCTTGAAGCGAATCTGGCGGAGTTCATGCTCAGCTATAGCGTAGTAGTAGCAGCCCTCCTCAAGCGCCCTGACCCGCGTCACGGCAATAAAGGTTTCCACCAGGGTTGGGTCAAAGAAACTGGGGCATTCGTCTAGGCCTTGATCGCGGTAGTCTTGCGGATGGTAGGCAAAGGTGAGCAGGGCAGCCAATTGATCCACCTCAATCCCTTGGCCACTGTACTGACGGGTGGAACGCCGCTGGAGAATGGTTTGCTGCAGAGCGGCTAGATTGGTCTCCCAGTGAATGATGGTTTTGCTGAGACTGACCCGCAGCCCAAAGGGAAAGTTGTACTTACTTGCAGGGGGTTCGGGAGGCGCCTTGGCCCTGGGGCTGGGTGTCTGCATGCTGTAGATTATCTCACTACTTGTGAGGGCACTGGCACGATGGCAGGCTCTGAGCAACTCGCCACTGGCGATCGCCCCATAGTCATAGCAGGTAGCAGAGGGTAACACAGAGGGAAACGGGGATAAGTTTTCGTCCACTGCCAGCAAATTGGCCAGGGCAACCACCGCCAAGACCCCCTCCTGCTCTGGATCAAGGTAAAGCAGTTCATTCATCTGGGCATCCACAAAACCACCAATAAAGTGGGCACGAAAATCATGGATATTGGCGGCCAGTTCCACATTCCCCAAGAGGTGCCCAATGTCAAGACAAATGCGGCGATAGGCGCGATCGCCATAACGCCAAGCGGAACGGTAAAAGACGGCTGTGACCACCAGAGCAATGTGCGTCCTTTCTAGGGCTGGATGCCAAAGACAAGCCGCCTGTAGGGCTGACCAACAATAGCTTTGCCACACCTGCACAAGGGCATGATCTTTTACTTGATAGTTATAAATGCCAGCGGGAATAGCAGTATCGTTGCGAGTGAGAACATAGATCTCCGCTGGATATAGCCCTCCCGCAGAGGGTGCTGCCCGCATATAAAAGGGCTGATCGGGATAGGGAACCACCCCAGTAATGCCATAGGTGCAGTACAACAAGCGGGAGAGTCGCTGCCAGTAGGGGTGAGCCGACCCCTTCGCTGGCTCTAGGAACGACTTCAGGGAAAAGACGGAGCCCAGGGGATAGGTTTTGAAGGGACTCGGTTGACGGCTCCAATCCAGGGGGGCAGCTTGTTGGGCTAAGGTCTCAGGGGCGTACTTGGTGCGTTCGTGGTAATGCTGTGCCAAAGAAAGTTGTTGAAACCCCATGGTGGTGCCTCACCAAGTTAAGAAACCATTAAGTAATGTAACTTCGTCAATAAATTCCCCTACAGTCAAAAAAGCCTAAGTAGAAATACCTAAGACTGTGAAATACTCTTTTACCATTATGGCGAAATTCAACGCGGAGGAGCTACTCCAAGCCTATGCAGCAGGCGAACGGAATTTTCGCGGCAGCGATCTAACGGGTTTGAGTCTCTTTGACACCAACCTCAGTGATGCTGATTTTAGCGAGAGTACACTGGCGAATGCCTACTTGCCCTATTGCCAGTTAAATCGAATTCAGGCAACTGCTGCTAATTTGCGCCATAGTGAGTTGGGAGATGCTGAGTTGTACCAAGCCAACCTCGCTGCAGCGGATCTCGAGGGGGCGAGCCTTGTGCGGGCCAATCTACGCACGGCCAATTTGGAGCGGGCAAACCTGCGGGGGGCCAATCTTCGGGGGGCGGATTTGCGCTATGCCAATTTGCGCCAAGCAAATCTCCAAGGGGCAAACCTGCAACAGGCCAATTTAGAGCAGGCGGATTTAACGGAAGCACAGGTACAGGGGTGTAATTTTTTTCGGGCAACGGGTGTCGATTTGTCGGTGGCGGTGTGCGATCGCACCACTATCTACCCCGATGGCTACTTCTATCCCTGAGGCAGGGTAATTAGGGTAACCGGATTCAGGGGGTGGAGGCGGTGGCCTTGACCCAGGGGAACGGAACGGCTGAGTTGCACCTGTAGCACTTGCGGGTTGATTTGATGGGTCTGACACCAGCGGAGAACTTGGCCTTGGTGTTCGAGGGTAGCGATCGCCAGCACTAGCCGGCCGCCAGCTTTCAAGTGGCACCAACAATAGTCGAGATTGGCCAGTAACTGAGCACCACTGCCGCCAATAAACACCCGATTCGGCGGCGGTAAATCCCTGAGACACTGGGGGGCTGTCCCTTGGAGCGGGATGAGGTTGGTCAAACCAAAAGCCTTGCGGTTGCGCTCAATCAGTTGAAAGCCAATAGCTGTTTTCTCAATCGCATAGACGGTGGCTTGGGGGGCAAGGCGGGCGATTTCCACGGCCACACTGCCAGTGCCGGCACCAATATCCCAAACAATTTCTACAGTGCCGGTGAGGGCCAGTTCCGCCAAAACCAGTACCCGCACTTCCCGCTTCGTCATCAGGCTAGGGCGATCCTCAAAGGTGAAAAACTGATCATCCCCTAGGCCAAGAATGGGCTGTTCCCTAGGGGGTAGGCGCTGGGGTTGACGCAGGAGCACCACCAAATTCAAGGGATGTACTGGCGGCAGCCCCGTCACCGGTTGGGCCAAGTCCCAGGGCAGAATGGCTTCCTCGGCGCTACCAAGGGCCTGACAAACCCACGCCCGATAGGCCACAGGCACCTGCAATGCTTGGTATAGACGGCTAATGGCAGCAATATTGGCCTCGCCATCGGTATAGATGGCAATTTTCTCTACCCCCCGCTGCAACAGGGGCACCAATCCCGCTAGATCCCGCCCATGGGCACTGTAGATTACTGCATCCTGCCAAGGGAGCTTGAGACGACTAAAGGCCAATTGCACCGCACTGAGGTGGGGATGAAACGTTAACTGATCCGGGGTAAAGACTTCAAGGAGCCAGCGTCCCAATCCATAGAACAGCGGATCACCACTGGTGAGAATGACCACTTGGGGGTTGGGTGTGGTGTCCAAGTGGTTTTGAATCGCCTTGAGACTGGCATTAAAGTTCCCTAGGGAGAGGCGGGGGGTGTCCCCTTCGGGAATCAATTGCAGATGGCGATCGCTCCCCACCAAGAGGGTGGCGGAATGAAGAATCTGCTGCACAGTGGCTGCCAACCCTTGGAGACCCTCTAGGCCAATGCCCACCACATGAATCGGAGTCACGCTGGCCCCTCGCTATCGGCCAACTCCAGTAGGGCATTGACAATCGCCGCTGCCACAGGCGATCCCCCCTTGCGACCGGCAATGCGAATTTGGGGCACGGGTAGTTGGGCAAGGGCAGCTTTTGACTCCAGGACATTGACAAAGCCAACGGGGACGCCAATAACCCCTGCCGGAGGCACATGGGTTTGTTGCAGGCGATCGCACAGGGCCAGGAGGGCCGTTGGTGCATTCCCAATCACAAACAGACCGTGGGGCCACTGTTGCCAAGCGCGGAGCATCCCTGCTGCGCTGCGGGTTTGACCAGGGGCGGTGGGGCTGCCAGCGTCAAGGGCGGTAATGATTGGGTTTTGGAAGGTGCGGCTGACCATCGTTTGAATGCCAACACTGACCATGGCCACATCCGTAATAATCGGCACACCTGAGCGCAGGGCTTGAGTGAGGTGGGCGATCGCCCCCGGCGAAATCTCCAGGAGGTTCTTAAACTCAAAATCGGCCGTGCTGTGGATAATCCGCCGCAAAATCGCATAGCTAGGGGGGTCAAAAGAATGAGGCCCGATCTCGCGATCGATGATGGCAAAACTCGCTTGGGCAATTGGATGCAGCAGAGACACAGGACTTCTGATAGGATAGTAGAACTGCCTAAACTTGGAGAGATGGCCGAGTGGTCGAAGGCGCAGCACTGGAAATGCTGTGTGGGGCAACTCACCGAGGGTTCGAATCCCTCTCTCTCCGTCCTAATTCTTATATTGCCACTATAGGGGGTACCCCCTGCTGCAACTCAGGGAGAGTACCAGGTTTCCCGCCTAGGAGCTCATTTCGCCAGTCTGGGCGGGCGATCGCTATGATCAAAGAATCTTCGCAGCCTTCCCTGAGCAATTCACCGCCATGCAGCGTCCCTGGCAAGTCTATTCTGCTGACCCCGCCCCCCCCAACTTCATCGAGGCAGTTAAGTGGCTCCATCCCGATGCAGGCGCCATTACGGCTCAGTTACTTTGGCAGCGGGGCTACCGCGATGCTCTTCAGCAAGTGCCCCCCTTCTTAGAT
>NZ_JACOMP010000139.1:0-18358 GCF_014466085.1 Thermosynechococcus sp. OHK43 | reverse complement strand
ATACTAGACCTTCCCTGAGTTTCTCCTTGAGTTCAGGGCGGTATTCACGAATACGGTTGAGGAGGATTTCAGCCGTTGTTGCCGCCACCTGCCGATCAAACGTCCAAATGCCCTCAAAACGACGTGCTGCATCCATCGGCGGCAACACATCTAAGCGATGGGTGGGCGATCGCTGGACTTCACGGCAGACCAAGCAAGTGCTGTAATTTTTGCCCAAGACGGTCAAATGCCATTCTTGACTGAGGGTATCGCCAGGATCAAAGGCAACGGTTTCGTAGTCCCCAGAGCAGCTTGTAAACTCGGTTTCGGGGGCAGCCAAAACATAGACATGGTGGGACTTTGTGGCAATACGCTGGTAGCGATGGGCTTCTTGGCGATAAAAGCGTTCCCGCTGAAAGCAGGCAATAATGATCGGCGCATCCTCACTGGCCAAGACCTGATCCTCCATTGCGTGGGAAAGCGCCGTCAGCGATGTCTTGAAATACAGTTGCAATCGCAAGTGAGGCAACCGCGCCAACAACTCCTCAAGAACAGATGTGGCAATGATCCTGTTGGCCATGGAAGGGTGTGAATAGGAAGATGCCCTACGGTACCATTATCGGCAAATCCGCACCACCGAACCTATTGAAATTCAGTTCGAGCGGCTGGACCTGATTCAACCAACGGCTGAATTGCTGGAACCTCCAGCTTTTAACTTTTGTTAAGAATTTTATTGATTAGCAGGGCTTATGTGTAGTTTTCTATACTATATTTAAGCAAACCCAAAAAGATCCGCTCCTCTAGCACTGGGGATCAACAAAATCCTCATAATTGCGATGGTTGCTTACGTTGTAACCAAAAGTGCTCCGTGGAAACACCCATGGCAAGAGGAGAGGGCTGTAGTAAGTTGGGTTTCAGAGAATCAGGTAAAAAAGCTGTGACTGCCCCTATTTCTGCTGTCCCTAGTACTGGCCATTGTCGTTACGATCCTGAGGCGATCGCCCGCTACTACTGGCGACACCCTTGGCAAGTAATCTGGCGGTTCGTTCACATTTCGGTATCTTTTTTAACATTTTGGCTGCTGTTGCAGTGGGACAAGTGGCTGGGTCAACAGGAAAGTCAGCGTCCCCTGCGGGCAATGCAACTGCGCAAACTCCTGATCCGTTTAGGCCCAACCTTCATCAAAGTCGGTCAAGCCCTCTCCACTCGCCCCGATTTGATTTGTCCCGACTACCTCGACGAACTTACGCTTCTTCAGGACAAACTGCCCCCCTTTCCCAACGAGGTTGCCATTGCCATTATTGAGCGGGATCTGCACTTAAACTTGGGGGATATTTTTGCCGAATTCTCACCCCAGCCTGTGGCCGCCGCCAGTCTTGGCCAAGTCTATCGAGCCAAACTCCACAGTGGCGAGGAAGTGGCTGTCAAGGTGCAGCGCCCCAATCTCTTGCCCGTGATTACTCGCGATCTCTTTTTGATCCGCCTTTTGGTGCAGTGGGTCAAGCCCTGGCTACCCATTAACCTCTGCTACGACCTCCGGGACATTGTGGATGAATTTGGCTGCAAGCTCTACGAGGAAATTGACTACCTCAATGAAGGGCGCAATGCCGAGAAATTTGCCAACAACTTCCGCGACGATCCCACGGTTAAGGTTCCCAAAATCTATTGGGAATACACCACTAAACACGTGCTCACGCTGGAGTGGATCCACGGCATTAAACTCACCCGCACCGATTGCATGGTGGCGGCGGGCGTCAATCCCGATGAGCTCATCCGTGTCGGTGTGATTTCTGGTCTGCGGCAACTCTTGGAATTTGGCTTTTTCCATGCAGATCCCCATCCAGGCAATCTTTTTGCGATGCCCGATGGTCGTATCGCCTACATTGACTTCGGCATGATGGATCAATTGGAGGAGAGCACTAAAGAATCCCTTGTGGATGCGGTGGTTCATTTGGTGAACAAGGACTACTCCGCCCTTGCCGCCGACTTTGTCAAGCTGGGCTTTCTTACTCCGGAAACGGATATGACGCCGATTATCCCTGCCCTGGAGTCGGTCTTTGAGGAGGTGATTGGCTCCAGTGTGCGGGAATTCAACTTCAAGGTGATCACCGATCGCTTCTCTGAGTTGATGTATGCCTATCCCTTCCGTGTTCCCGCCAAGTTTGCCCTGATCATTCGCTCCCTCGTGACCCAAGAGGGCATTGCCCTATGCCTCAATCCCAACTTTCGCATTGTCGATGTCAGCTATCCCTATGTGGCACGGCGTCTGCTCCAAGGAGAATCGCCCCAACTGCGGCGACGGTTATTGGATATCCTCTTCAAGGATGGTCGTCTCCAGTGGCAACGACTAGAAAACTTGATTGCAATCGCTCGGCAGGATCAGCACTTTAATCTCGCGCCAACGGCCACCTTGGGCTTGCAATATCTCTTTTCTGAGGAGGGGCAGTACCTGCGGCGGCAAATTGTGCTAGCGTTAACCGAAGATGACCGTCTCCACACCGAAGAGGTGCAGCGCCTTTGGAATTTGGTCAAGTCTGACCTACGTCCTCTCTTCTTTATTGATGTGGCATGGGAAGCCCTCAAGGCCTCTGTTTCCCACACGCTCGGTAAAGAAGAAGACAGCAATTCCTTGGTGGTGGCTCCCTAGGGGTGGGCAGCGGTTATCAACGTCCCTGAAGTCCAAGAAGGATTAGGTATCCCGTGTTTGATCCACCGATTGTCTTGCTGCTGGCCGGTATTTTTATGGGGTTGACCAGTGGCAAAGCCTTTGAGGCCACCCTCAAGCAGAGCGTCCAAGAATGGAACCGCAGTCGCTCCACTCGCGTTCTGAGTCAGTTGCGCGGTCCCCAGCTTCAGTTGCCCTACTTGGGGATTTCCATTGGCATCTGGCTCTTCCTGATGGCGGGATTGTGGACCTATGGTTTTGGCCTGGGGCTGAGTATGAGCATTGCCTTTGTGCTGACCATCGCCACCGCCCTTTTGGTGTGGTACCAATTGGGAAAAGTGCTGACCATTTTAAGTAGGGGTGGCTCCCGTGCCCTTGATCTCGATGCCCTTGAAGCCAAGGAATAGTTCTCTATAGTTCTCAAAGGAGGCGGCGTTGTGGATTTACTGACCCAAGTGGACGAACTGATTGCCAACGCCCCCGATGACCCTGCAACTGTGGCTGCGGTACAGGCGATCGCCCCCATTCTCTATGAGGAAGCCCAGCGCTACGGGCAAACCGTTTACTACGTCCTGCAAACCCCTGATGGTCAATGGCAGGTGATTACCCTAGAGGAACAGCAACCTCCCCACCAACAAAAAAATGTTATCCACGCCTACGGCAGCGAAGCCATGGCTCAAGAGGCCTGTGATGAACAGGTGATCCCCGTGGCAATGCCAATTATTCCCCTCTTGTTTCAACTGTTGGCCGCAGAGCCAGTGGATAGCCTGATGATCCTAGAGGCGGATGGGGAGCGAGGCTGGGAAGTGGGTCGGCAATGGTTATTGGCTCAAGTACGCTCAATCCTCAGTGCCCCCCCAGACATTGCCTAGGACGGAAGCTGCTCACCGCGAATGGCCAAGTCTAGCAGCTGCATGGGGTGGTATATGGGCACGGGGCTGCCTTGCTCTTGCAGATACTGCCGCAACTGTACCGTGCAGCCCACATTTGCTGAGATAATGACGTCTGGGTGCGTATTCAGTAGGTTGCGCACTTTTTGTCGTCCTAAGTCGGTTGCCACATCCGGTTGGAGAATGTTGTAAACTCCGGCACTGCCACAGCACAGGGCCGCATCCAGGGGTTCTCGCAGTTGCACTTGGGGAATTTGGCGGAGCAGTTGCCGCGGCTCAAGGCGGATTTTTTGGCCGTGGATCATGTGGCAGGCATCTTGATAGACCAACGTTAAGGGGCGATCGCCCAAGGGATGTAAGGCGGTCACCAGCCCCTGCTTGACCAAAAAGACCTGTACATCCTCAACCTTTTGCACAAACTCGCGGGCGCGATCGCTATACTCGGGGTCAGCCGCCAACAGGTGATGGTATTCCTTGAGAGTATGGCCACAACCCGAGGCATTGATTAAGATGGCATCCACCTTAGCGGCAGCAAAACAGTCAATCATTTGGCGAGCAAGGGTTTGTGCCTGCTTCTGTTCCCCTTGGTGATGGGGTAGGGCACCGCAGCAGCCCTGTTGGCGTGGCAGCACCACCTCAAAACCATTGGCACTTAAGACGGCAATTGTGGCTTCATTGACTTCAGGCAAAAAGAGCCGCTGCACACAACCAAGAATCACCCCCACGCGGCCCCGCTGTTTCCCTTGGGCAGGTACCACCTCAGGATAGCGAACGCGAAATGTCTTTGCCGAAAGGGAGGGCAGCATTTGATACATGGCCGCTAGGGACTTGGGCAGTAGCCGTTTGAGGAGTCCCACGCGTTTTTCAAGATCCGCCAAGCCCAATTTTTGGTAGAGCCACAGGGGCAACAGGAGCGCCCGCAGCCGTTGGGGGTAGGGCAGCGTTTGGAAAATCAACTGCCGCAGCCAGCGATCGCCCGCGGGACGCTGATAGTGACGCTGCACTTGAACCCGGGTGGCCGCAATCAACTTATCGTACTCGACCCCCGAGGGACAGGTGGTGACACAGGCCAAGCAACCCAAACAGGAATCAAAGTGCTGGACAACATCCGCCAGTTGCACTTGCCCCTCGTTAATGGCATCCATGAGGTAGATACGGCCACGGGGGGAGTCCATTTCTGTGCCCAGGACCCGATAACTGGGACAGGTCGAGAGGCAAAACCCGCAGTGGACACAGGCATCAATCAGGTGTGGATCGGGCGGGCCAGCTACAGGATCAGTTGCAGTCATTCGTAAGTATTATTAATAAGTATTAAAACTTGTCTAGAGATGGCCGACAAAAACCCCAGTGCCAAAGACACCCGTTGCATCCAATTGTTGCTTAAGACTGCGCATCAATTCAAGGGCGTTGCCGCGATAGTCCCAAGGATCCAGCTGCTGCTTGAGGCTCAGCGGTGCCGCTAAGACGGTGACATAGCCCCGTGGTAACCCTTGGCGCAGCCTGAGAATTAGTTGACGGAGATCCTTCTCCTGTCCGTGAAGATAGGCGTAACCAACCCCGGCACTCATTTCGCCTCGGCACTCGCAGGCCAATTTCCTTGCCAACTGCTGAAGCTGGGTGAGGGCGGGCAACATCTCCTGCAATGGCACGCCGATTTTGAGAATGACTTGATCGGGGGTGGGGTTGAGGGTAATGCCTAGGGGGGCTGCGGCTTCAAGTTGCAGATCATGGGTCTGGGCAATGTGACTGAGGCGATCGCCCAAGGTGCCCGCAGCCAAGACTTCCCGCAGCGTATGAAACTCCAGTTCCAGTAAGAGTGCCCCCGTTCCTTCAAGGCGCAGCACACAGCGCGCCGGCGCCAGGGCACTCGTTAAAATTGCCGCCAATCCACTGGCCAAGGCAGAGACTTCTCCCCGCAACTGCCAAATTTGTACCGCATCGGGCAGGGGATAGACCCGCAACGTCACTTCTGTCAGGATTCCCAGCGTGCCATAGCTACCGATGAGCAGCTTCATCAGGTCATAGCCGGCAACATTTTTGACCACTCGCCCCCCGGCTTTGACGATTTGGCCATCACTGCGAATGAACTTGACCCCCAATAACTGATCGCGCCATGACCCATAGCGCTGGCGCAGTGTGCCATTACTGCAGGTGGCCAAGCAGCCGCCAAGGGTAGCCCTTTCCGCAAAGAGGGGATCTGCCGCAATCCATTGCCGTGCCGTTGCCAGTTGTTGCTGAAGGCGTTGCAAGGGGATGCCGACTTGGGTGGTGACGGTCATATCGGCAGCCGCATGATCAATGAGCCTGTGCCATGCTGTTGTCTGCAGCAAAATATCTGCCTGGGGGATGTTTCCGAGCCAGTTGAGTTTTGTTCCTGCTCCAATGGGCAGTACTCGCCAGCCTTGCCGTTGGGCGCAGGCAATCACTTCTGCCCCGGCTTCTGGGGTAGGGGGAGTCACCAGCAGGGCATGCTCAGGCAGATAGGGACGCAGGTGGGGGGCGCGATCGCCCAATTCAGCAATAGGATAAACAGCAGCATCCCCCAAGAGTGCGGTTAGGGTTTGCTTCATGGATTGCGGGTGGGCACTTCAAAGACAAAGCCCTCATAGTATAGGAGTTGGCCGTCCTCACTTTTGACAGGGCGAGCGCATTCGCAGATGGTGGTGATTGTTTGGTCAGCACGATACACCTTGGAAACTAAATTGCGCACTACTCCCCGGGTTTGAATCTGTTGCTGGAACTTCTGCCAACTGCTGTCATCCACGTAGGGGCGTTGGTTGTGGTGCTCAATATCCGCTAACCAGTCTTCAGCATCGGCATAGCCATAGATGCGTGCTAGGGCATTGTTCACTTTGAAGTAAACCCCCTCGGGAGAACTTTGGTAAATCCCCACCACGGCCTCCTCAAACATTTGGCGATACTGTTCTTGCGCTGCTTGCAGTGAGGCCACCAATTCACGGCGCTCTTCCGCAATTTCCTGCAGCTGCTGGTTTTGCTTTTGCAAGAGAGCATTCTTTTGCCGGAGCTTCCGCTGTAGGAGGGCGATCGTCAACTGATTTTTTACCCGTGCCAGCACTTCCGCCTGCTGAAAGGGTTTGGTGATGTAGTCAGCGCCACCTATTTCAAAGGCCTTGACCTTGTCAAATACATCATCCAAGGCACTAATGAAAATAATGGGGATATGCTTGGTCTTGGGATTCTCCTTGAGGGTTTGACAGACTTCATAACCATTCATATCGGGCATCATGATGTCCAGCAAGATGACATCTGGAGGTTCTGCTTCAATACCCATGAGCGCCATTTGGCCGCTGATGGCGCCACGCACATCATAACCTTCCAGTTGCAGCAGGGTTGTTAAAACTTCAACATTTTCGGGGGTATCATCGACTATTAAAATGCGACCAGCCCCTGAATCAAAGAGGTCGGTGGTCATGCACGGGTCTCCCAATGGCGATTGTTTGTCAGCGCCCTGACACTCCCCATCCTATCAAAGTTTTTTCTGAGTGCTGGCGATCGCCCGCCAATTTGCAACCCGCAAACTCTCAACAGTTGTACTGATTTTTCTATACCATGGGGGTGACCCCCAGCAACGACGGGTATCAATGACAACAAACTGGGACAATTTTCGCAAAAACCTTGGGGAATGGCAGGGCTCCTTTACGGCGGTCAGCCCTACGGGGGAACTGGGGGCCTCGGTGCCTTCTATTTTGATCCTTGCCGATACTGCCGATGGCCAGCGAGTGCGCTTTGAACTACGACGCTTTGGCAATGGCCTCGATCAGCCCCCCACCAGTGAAACGATCCAAGAGTACAGTACCATCGGCCGCCAAAATGTGTTTTTCGCAACGGGGGCATTTTCTAAGGGATCGTTGCAGGTGGCCCCCTTTGCTGAGTTTGGCGCAGAGTATGGCTTTGTCATGGGCGATCGCCGCCTGCGGTTTGTGCAGCTCTTTAACAAAAATCAGCAGTTACAGTCCATGACCTTGATTCGGGAGTTTCGTGCCCACACTCATGCGGTTGAACGTCCTCCCTTAACTGTGGAGCAGCTCCTTGGCGAGTGGCGCGGCACCGCCTACACCGTCTATGCCGACTGGCGATCGCCCACGGAAACTCCCACCCAGCTTCGCCTTTGGCGCGAGGGCGATCGGCTCTACCAACTGCTGCAAACCCCCGACCACGAGGTGAAAACAACGGCCACAATTGCGGGTTCACGGCTCCTCTTTAGGGACACGGATCAACCTAAGCAGCTTGTGCTGCTCCCCGATGGCACCTCTAGCCTCACGCCCCTACAGGTGTCCTTTCGTCAGTCCTTCTTTGTTGAGGTGGGCTGGTTGTGGGCAGAGGGTCAGCGGCAGCGCCTGATTCGTACCTATGGCGATCGCGGCGAATGGGTCAGTGCAACCCTCGTTGTCGAAGAACGGATAAACTAAGCATCCCCAGTAAGAGGGGAAGCAACCAATCCCCATAGCGGGTGTAGAGGGTCTGGGTCTGCCGCCGCCAAATCGTTGCAGCATGAATCACAAACTCGTCGGCGTTTGAGAGCCAGAGGGTTTCTCCCGTAGGTGCAATCACCGCGGAAAGGCCCGTATTGGTGGAGCGCACTAGCCAGCGATCGCCTTCGACGGCGCGCAACACATCATGGCCGTGGTGCTGGGTCATGAGTTGGCGACGGTAGGGATCATTGTTGGCAACACTGAGGATCAACTCCCCACCATGAACCAGTTGCCAGCGACTGCGGTGGGAAAAGGCGGATTCAAAGCAAATCAGGACAACCGCATTTCCCCAAGGGGTGGTAAAGATCTGTTCAGGGTCTCCAGGAATCAGGCGCGATCGCAAGGTGGATAACCGCTGCACCACTCCTGCCAGCCAATCGGGAATATATTCCCCCAATAGGACAAGATGCACTTTGTTATAGTGACTGTCAATCTCACCGTTGCCATCGAGGCTCAGGAGCACCTGATGATGCCCCCCTGCCGTCTCCATAAATGTTCCTAACCACAGGGGCACACCCGCTTCCCGCACTACCCGAGTGATGGGATTCATTTGCTGCCGTTGCCAGAGAATGGGCAGGGCCCCCTCAGGGGTTAAGACAGCATCAACCCCGAAACCCACCAGTTGGCGATAGCCTTGGGCATAGATCTGCCAAGCGCGGCGGATCCCCTCTGGAGTGAGCTTTTCCCGTGTTGGGATATTGCCTTGGATCAAACCTATCTGTAGGGGTTCGCCGTGATCTGCAATGGCACTGGCACCTAAAACCCCATTGAGGGCGATCGCCCCCCCGAGGGTCATTGCAAGCCAAACCCTTGCCCCTGGGTACCGCCGCAGACTGAAGGTAACTAAGCCATTCACTGTCATTACTACCGCTGTAATGGTGGTCGGCCCCGCCAGGCGACCCAGTTGCACCAGTCCCTGGGGGCTTTGGGTTAGGGATAAACTAATCCACCACAGGGGGGAATGGCTCCAGAGGGCTTCGAGGGCACACCACAGGGTTATACCCCATAGGAGTTGCCAAGGCGCGGATCGCCGCACCCCATAGCGCACCATCAACAAGGCCCAACTCCCACTCAGGGCAGCCCCCCAAGTGCTGAGAAACAGCCAAATCCCCCGCGAAATCAGCCAACTGGGCACTGGGGCAATGCCGATCCACGTGAGGGGATGCAAATCCCACACCCAGACTAGGCTAGTGCCATAGAACCCCAAGCCCCAACACAGGCCGGCGATCGCTGCCCATAGCGGCGATAAAACCTGACACTGCCACCACAGGGGCACAATGCCCACAAAGGCCAGGAACCAGCCACTCACTGGCGGTAGCGCCAACTGCGTTCCCCAACCGGCGATGCCTAAACCAACGAACAGCAGCCACCTAGGCAATACTTTGGCGTTTGCGTTGCTCTTTGGGGGAAGGCGCCACATACCAGTGTCCTGCCTTAATCAGTTCCCGCTCTAGTAAAGCAAAAAAGCGCTGGCGATCGCTGCCACGCACGACGGCTAAATTGTGGGCTTCTGCCAAGGCCACGGGGTAACCCCGGCCTTTTTCAATTTGGGCTGCCGTCAACGAGACGGCTTGTTGCCATAGGTCTGGATCCTGGGCCACCCATTGAGGTACTTCCAGGCGCACCACTTCTGAGCCACCATGGAGGTAGGCAACGTAGATGTGATGTTCGCCGTAGTGCTCCAAAATGCGGCTGCGGCTACGCCAGAGGGAACTATGCTGTTGCGGTGCTAAGTGCGCTTGCCAGAGGAGCACATCCCGCAGGGAATCAAAGACCTGACAAGGGGGGCGATCGGCGGTTACCTCGAAGCCAGTCTGACTCGTCTGACCACAGTGGAGGGCACAGTTGGGTTCAGGATAGGGGCAAACCCCCAAGCGCAGAAAATTCACCGTTTCCTGACTGCGGGAGGCACTGACATACCCCACCAACGGGATTCGCTGGGCTCGCAATTGATCCCAAGCAGCTAAGATTGGCCTCAACAATTCCTGCCGCACCATTGGCGGCAGTGATTCCCATGCCCAGAAAATGAGTGAACCATCCACAAGGGCTAAGCTGGGAGCTTTCTGATTTTGAGTTTGAATGAGTTCAACAAGGCCGAGAATTTCCCCTTGGGTGCGGCGGTAACGTAACCAATCCTCTAGGGTGAGGCCCCAGCCCCGCGATCGCCCCAATTCATCGGGGTCATACACCAACTGCGGCACGCTATCTAAATGAGGGCGCTGGCCTTGACCGTAGGCGATCGCCACCCGTCCTACGTTAATCAAATAGCAATAGGCAATTTCGTGGTGACTGGGGGCAATTTGCGAACCATCGGTGGCAAAAATCGTATGCGCCCTTGGGGCAGGGGGGACAGTGTGCTTTATCGTCAGCGACTCAATGGGTTCAGCCGCATTAAAGACAAAGGACTCGCCCCACGCTTGGAGAGCTTGGCGATAGTGTTCTAGATGTTCCGCCATTGCTGCGAGGACTGCGAGGGCACGGGTCTGTTTTTGTTGGTTAGCGATCGCCCCTTGGCGGATCAGTTGACCCACCGTTGGCATTTGAGCAGCCACTTTTACCAAGTCCAACACGGTTTTCGTCTCTGGTTGTCTCTAGAACTAACAGAGGTCATCAAGCCCAGCTCGAATAGCCAACCGATTTTGGAGCTTCAAGATGCCTCTCTATCAGTTTTACTGCTGCAGGCAGAACATGTCTGACAGAGGGGCGATCGCTGGCCCAATCGAGTCAGTGAGCCTTAGGCGCAAAGTTCCAACTGTACCCCCATAACTCTATCAGGGGGCATTGTGAAAGCAGCATTATTAAAATTTGTTACGAACCGGAACTTCCCGCAGGTTCACCCCTGGGCTGTGGGTACCCTAGGGGAGTAAAGAATATGGTCCCTTAAAAAGCAACAGCAACTTTCTGAAGCATATTCTATGGATTGCATAAATCTATAAGGTGCATAAAAAGCTGACCCTGTAGTATGCTTACGTTTTTTGAGTAATGGATTCTACTGGCACAAATGGTCATGAGAATTGGAGAACTCTTACTGAAGGCAGGATTAATTACAAGCGGTCAGCTCCAAGTTGCCCTAATGGAGCAAGGGATGTATGCCAACCTGCGTCTTGGTGAAATTCTTGCCCTTCATGGTTGGTTATCCCAAGAAACAATTGACTTTTTTGTAGAAGAGTGGCCAAAACTGGCTCAAGATAAAGAAAAGCGTCCTATTGGTTTTTACCTGAAAAAGGCAGGTTTATTAACGGAAGAGCAGATTAATCAAATTCTCAAGGAGCAGTGGCAAGCCAGCTATCGCTTTGGGGCATTGGCCGTCCTCAATGGCTGGGTGAAGCAGGAAACAGTAAACTTCTTTCTAGAACATATCAACCCAAATGCCCTCAAAGAAAGTGTCCGCATCGAGAAGGCCACATCATCAGTTGTCAACCGACTAACCCCGCAAAGTCGCAAGCATGCAACCAAACATTCAAAACAATCCTCCGAATCCCTGAAGAAGCATGTAATCGATCCAGAAGACTTGTCGGACATTGACCTTGACCTAGATATTGAATGGCTAGGCCGGCCAGAAAACAACTGTTACGTCAACCGCTGAAATAAAAAACTCGCACTAGAGGTAACTCCAATGCGAGGGTAATCACGAATCAGTCTTGAGAGAGGACAATGACGTCTGTGCCCTAGCTCATTGTGGCAGGACTGCGATCATAGCTTGTCCAAACCTGGGGCTTAATTTTGCCCTGAATTTGGTTCCAATAGTGACCCGCGGCCGTAGGTAACCCCATTTGGGCAATCATCCGCGTCAGGAGGGATTGTTCGCGGTTTTTGATCACTTGGTGGTGATGGGTGAGAATGGCCCGCGACAGTTGATTGAGATCAAGCGCTGACATATTCACTCCACCGGCTGGGTTGGCAGTAGGGGTTGCCGTCGTATTCACAGCTTCCCCTTGACCCGTACGGTAGGCCACGCCGCGATAGATTAAATCCCGCACCGGTTGAGCCGGCGGCTTCACTGCGTGGGTGCAATGGTAATTCCAACCCCGATATTTTGCCACGACATCAGTTGCTTCGGTTTGTACTGCCGGAGGAACGTAATCGTATTGAACGCCGCGATAGGTAAGGGTAGTTTTCATAAGCATCGCCCCAAATTATTTACTAGGTGGTTTTCGTCAACTGAGGCGCGTTCCTTCGGGACAACTGCCCTACTTCCGTCTTCGCTGCTCACCTAATTTTCAGGTGCTTTCCAGCAAAGATGAACGATTTATTTCTGTATCTAATTTAACAGTTCTGGCATTATGAAGGCAAGTATTTACAAAAATTTACACTAAAAAACAACCTCTCTGTTCAAGGACGTCTGGATTGAGGGGGGATTGCCCTCAACTCTCAGCGGTATTCATCAGAATGACGTGGCGATCGCGATCGTAGGTGAGCCAACGTTCTTGCCGCAGCTTGCCCAGAAGGCGGGTCATGGTCACGCGACTCGTGCCGATGGCTGTTGCCAGTTGCTGATGGGTGAGGCGGACACTGTAGCGTGTACCCAGGGGATGAGGTTCACCAATTTCTTGCTTCAACAGCAGCAGTAAATGGCGTAATCGCTCCTCAACGCGGCGATGACTAGTAATTCCTAAGAGACCTTCCGCTTGCCGTAGGCGACGAGCTAAACCACGCACAAGGCTTTGGGTCAAGTTGGGCGAGGATTCCACCTCCACCAGCGTAAAGAGCATCAGCTCTGTCTTGGAAAGGGCCTTGGCTTGGTAGGCCATTAAACTGGTCAAGGGTAAACCAAAAGCAGTACCTGGTGTAGCCAGTCCCACCACCACTTCTTCCCCATCGGGATGTAGAAGATTCAAAAGGACGACACCCCGGCTCACTAGCCAAATGCGTTCTGGTTCCATCCAGATGGTGTCCCCGATACTAAACGTGTGCACTCGCAAGGAGGAGCGCCAGCGTCCATCCACAGGAGGAGTAACTGCAGCGGTGGAGACGTTTCCCATGGCGGTAGAACCTCAAGCAAAGGAACCAGCCCTTAGGTGTGTGCCTGAGAGCTGGGTTGTTCTGCCAACATTTCCAGTGAACATTCCCAGTGTCTGTGTTCTGGGTAACGTTAGCTAAAACTTTTTATTAGGCTAAGGGGCAAACGTAAAGATGAGATAATCCTTGGCTCAAGATTGGGTTAAAGTTTTGTTGTCAGGGCAGAAATCGCTTCTAACAGGCCCCGTGCTTTGTTGAGGGTTTCTTCGTATTCCCGCTGCGGATCGGAGTCGGCAACAATACCAGCACCCGCTTGCACATGAATCAGATGTTGATGGTCCGTCAGGGGTTGCACCACCATTGTGCGAATGGCGATCGCTGTATTGAGTTGACCTTCAAAGTCATAGTAACCATAGGCACCGGAGTAGGGGCCACGGCGGCAACCCTCCAATTCATAGATAATTTCCATAGCACGAATTTTGGGGGCACCACTGACTGTACCAGCGGGGAAACAGGCTTGAAGTAAGTCCCATGCCGTTCTATCAGGCAATAGTTCACCCACCACATTACTGACAATGTGCATAACATGGGAATAGCGCTCAATCACCATAAACGCTTCAACGCTGACACTCCCCTGACGACACACGCGCCCCAAATCATTGCGCCCCAAATCAACCAGCATGACGTGTTCGGCCACTTCTTTGGTATCGGCAAGGAGTTCTGCGGCAAGCTGCTGATCTTCGGTGTAGGTGTGCCCCCGCTGGCGAGTGCCAGCAATAGGACGCACAGTAGCAAGGAGAGACCCAGCGTTTTCAGGATGGTGCTCGGCTTTAACCATCACTTCTGGACTAGAGCCAATGATCTGCCATGTGCCAAATTGAAAGTAGGCCATGTAGGGGGAAGGGTTAATCAGGCGCAAGGAGCGATAGAGGGCAAAGGGATCGCCGCTGTAGGTGGCACTGAGGCGTTGGGAGAGAACGACTTGGAAAATATCCCCCGCACGAATGTAGTCCTTAGCGCGCTTCACATTGGTACGGAAGGTTTCCGGGGTAATGTTACTAGTGTAACTGGGGGTCTGGCGACTGGGTTGCCAATGGAGTTGAGTGGCCTCAGGGGGAATACGGGTTTGCAGTTTGCGCAAAAGCTGCTCTAGGCGATCGCTTGCGTGAGTATAGGCCGTTTTCAAGTCCGTCTCACGGGTATCGGCATAGACCACTGCCCAGATTTTTGGCTTCACCTGATCAAAAATCAGGATTTGATCCACCTGCATCCACACCCCATCAGGCAAATCCCTTTCTGTGGCAGGATGAATGGGAACCCGTGGCTCAATCCACTGAATCAGTTCATAGCCCCAAAAACCAAAAAGACCACCAATGCCCCCGGGCAGTTGCGGTAGCTTCACAGGCTGATAGGGTGCAAGGCAATTGGCCAAAATGGTGAAAGGATTGCCCGTAAACCTGGTGAGTGACCCATCGCGATGGGTTTGGGTGGTTTGGTTGCCGCGGGTTTCCAGTACCCACAGTGGATCACAACTAAGGAGACTGTAGCGGGCCAGTTGTTCGCCTCCCTCGACGGACTCCAGCAAAAAGTTGTAGGGGCGATCGCGACAGACCCGATACCAAGCCGACACAGGTGTATCCATATCCGCCACCCACTCCTGATAGATGGGGATGAAGTTACCCTGCTCGGCAAGTTGACAAAAAGTCTGAAAATCGGGGTACATGGTCGCGTGTGTGAAAACTTTCTTATTTTCTCCCTAAAGGGAAGCAACAGCAATCTCGACGCCAAGGGTCAGGTGCTTCTGGGGTGGCACGTGCAGTAGATCCACCCCCGTATTCAATGCATTGCGGGGGGCGGTCCAAGGTTCTAGACAGTAGTAGGGTTTGCCCTGAACCGTCCAAAAGACGAGGGTTGTGAACACTCTATCGTAGCGGAGCGTCAGGCAGTAGTGTTGTTGCAGGTCACAGACGCGAGCTACTTGACCCGTGAGCGGGCGACAGGCCAAATCGAGTTCTGCTGCACTCCAGTCAAACATGCCGCTAAAGGTGAGGGGTTGCTGGTTTTTTTGATCCACCATGGCATGGATCGGCAAGTCAAACTGCAATTGGTGCTTGTCAGCAACAGCAAAGTAGGGATGCAAACCAAAGCTAAAGGGCAAGGGGGTGTCACCGGGGTTAGCCACCTCAAGGGCGATCGCCAAGGCATTAGCAGCAAGGGTATAGGTTAAGGTCAGATGAAAGGGAAAGGGATAGACTTGGCGCGTGGCTGGAGTATCTTGCAATCGCAGTTTCAAGACATGTTCCTGCTGATCCAGCACCTGCCATGGCAAGTCCCGGGCAAAGCCGTGCTGTTTGAGGTGATAGGCTTGGCCACTGTAGTGAAATGTATCCTCGGGCAAATTGCCACAAATCGGAAAAAGGAGGGGAATACCACCGCGCACGCTTAACTGAGGGTTGGCAAAGCGCTCCCGATCTAAGTACAGCAGCTCATGACCCTGCCACTGCCAGCGACTAATGAGGCCACCGCGCTCTGGGATCACCTCAACGCGAGTACGTTCGGCATGAAGAGTATAGGGCATTACCATAGCTGGACAGTAGACCTGCTTCTTAGGATACACCCACGACTGCGCTAGAATAGCGGCAATGCCCTTGGAGGGAAGCCAATGTCCCTAAGATTTACCCTAAACTCCACCCTACGTTTTTGGTTCAGTGTGTTGCTGGTAACTTGGTTACTGGGGCTACTGGGGCTAGGCTGGCTAGTGCAATCCTTTCTGGTGCTGTTTTTATTCTTAATGGTAACTCCTGTGCTCCTTTTTGCGGGCTTGCAACTTTGGTTGCGCTGGAAGTTGGTGACGGCGGCTTGTCCAGTGTGTGGCTTTGAATTTAGCAGTTTGAATAATACCCAAACCCAATGCCCTGCCTGTGGCGAAATGCTGATGGTGCGCGATCGCCAGTTCCACCGATTGGCTCCCCCTGGCACCATTGACGTGGAGGCAGTGGAAGTGGTCAACCCTGTGATTGAGGACTAGCCACAGTGGTATGATTGGCCCAAGATTGTCTGTCGCTGGCAGCATGCCCGATGCGACAGTCCCTTGCTAAAACTAAAATGATAAGATTTGCCATGGGTTACGGGGTACTCTATGCGACAACTTAACTTCTTGATGATATTTGTCATTGGTTTGGGCTTAGTTCTCTTTAGTATCCAAAATACCGATCCAGTTAGTATTAAGTTTTTTGAAGGAAAGGTCATTCAAGCGCCACTGTGCGTTGAACTGATTGTCGCTATGGGGGTGGGTGCCCTCTTTGCCTGGGTCTTTAACGTTTGGGTACAGCTACAGCGCACCTTTACGATTCGGGTGGAAATGGAAGCCCGCGATGAACAAATTGCCCACCTTGAGCAGGATGTGGAGCGCTATAAAGCTGCCCTTGAGGAGCAACAACGCCTTTTGCCCAGTGTCAGCAGTGCCTCGACGGAAAAGTAGCCTAGAGCCTTGAAAATTCGTTAGGCTAAAAAGTGATTAACCTTTGTTGCCTTTGTTATTTTCTGTTAACTTGGCGTGTCCTATGGCTGTATCTCTGGCTGTTGAAAAGAAAAAGTTAAAAAATCCGCCCCTACAGCTGCACTATTTGGGCGATCGCGTGCTGCGTCAACCCGCCAAACGGGTCAGCAAAGTAGATGACAGTATCCGCGATATTGTGCGGAAAATGCTCCAAACCATGTACAGTGCCGATGGCATTGGCTTGGCGGCACCGCAGGTGGGCATCAATAAGCAAATTCTCGTCATCGATATTCATCCCGATGACCCTAAAGCGGAGCCGTTGGTGATGATTAACCCGGTCATTAGGGACTTCAGTGAAGAACTGGAGGTTTGCCAAGAGGGCTGCCTAAGTATTCCTGGGGTGTACCTAGAGGTGCGTCGTCCGGCTATGGTGGCGGTGTCCTACAAAGATGAGTGGGGTCGTCCCCAAGAAATCATGGCGGCTGGGTTGCTTGCCCGTGCGATCCAGCATGAAATTGATCATCTAACGGGGGTAATGTTTGTCGATCGCGTGGAAAACCAAGCGTTGCTGCGTCATGCACTCACGGAGCATGGGTTTACCGCCAGTGCTGTGCGTCCCATTGCTGCTTAACCCTGAGGAGCATTGTCTGTGGCCAAGAGTTATCTATACTTATTGGGGGCCTGTGTGGCAGCGATCGCCACGGTGGGTTGCATTTTTGAACTGAGCTCTGGGGAAGCCCAGTTGGGAACTGTGCCCACCACTGTGATTTTGCTCCTCAGTGCGCCCCTCGGTTTCGTGGCCTTTGTAACAGCGGTGCGCCTTGCCCGTGCCAGCGATCGCCCCTGATGGATTGGAATCTGCTATGACACTCACCTACCCTGAGGACCTGCAATACCTCGACAGCCACGAGTACCTGCGCCTTGAGGGCGACACGGCTACCATCGGCGTTAGTGCCTTTGCTGTGGATCAACTGGGGGATATTGTCTTTGTCGAGTTGCCTGCCGTTGGCGATACCCTAGAACCCGGCGAGCGCTTTGGCACGATTGAATCGGTCAAGGCCGTTGAGGATCTCTATGCGCCCCTTGGGGGAACCGTCATTGCCGTCAATCAAGCCGTCATTGACAACCCCGAGCAAATTGCTGCAGATCCCTATGGTGAGGGGTGGTTGGTGAAGGTGCAAGTCAGTACCCCCCCTACCGGACTCCTCTCAGCGGCGGATTATCGTGCCCTAGTGGAAGGAGCTTAGGTGGTAACCAACGCCTTGCAAGTCCTTGTAGATGGACTGGCCACAGGGAGTGTTTATGCCATCTTTGCCCTCGGCTATACCCTTGTCTTCTCGATTTTGGGCATTATCAACTTTGCTCACGGCGCTGTTTTTGCCATTGGTGCTTATCTCACCTATGCTCTCTTGGGAGGACGCTTTGGCTTTAATGGCCTGTTGGCCAATGGGCAGCTTCCCATTGCCTTACCCTTTGCCCCGGCCTTAGCTTTGAGTGCCCTTGGCTGTGGGCTGTTGGGGGTTGGCATTGATTGGGTTGTCTTTCGACCGTTGCGGCAGCAGCGCACCGATACCCTCTTGACGGTGGTGGCCAGTCTTGGAGCTGCCGTTTTCCTCACCAACCTGATCCAGTATTTAGTGGGTGCCGAAGTCTATACCTACCCCGATCAACTCTGGGGTGGATTGCCCCTTACCCTGCGATGGGGGGACATTACCCTGCGCACTAGCCAATTTATTATCTTTGCCGTGGCTGTGGTTTTGATGATTGCCCTGACCTATTGGGTGAAAGGGACGCGCATGGGGAAAGGATTGCAAGCCGTGGCTGAAAATCCGACTGCCGCCACATTGCTGGGCATTGATGGTGATCGCATTAT
>NZ_JACOMP010000138.1:0-11931 GCF_014466085.1 Thermosynechococcus sp. OHK43 | reverse complement strand
CTAAGGCATTGAAGTTAACTTAAGCTAAGCTTAAATTGAAGGAAAACCCAACTCCATTGGATGAAGTATGCTTCTTTTATAAGGTCTGAAATCTGGGATCGTCAAGTATTCAAGGATACAAATAGTTTTTTGTGTAAATGCCCTGCAGCATAGCCACTACGTGGCACCGTAAAATTTAATAAACCATTTACAAATTTACACATTGAGTCTGAACTTGGGAGCCAAGGCCACAAATATTGCTTATAGGCCTGTAACAATTATTTGTTTTTTTATATTCTGATTACAATTCTTTACATCAATTTTATTGATTGCAGCAGCTCCATGTCTGTAGGCGGGTGGGGATCATTTATCGCTCTTGCTTCCAGGGTTGATTAGCAAAGATACTGTCCTTTTCAGAGAATTTCTAGGGCGATCGCCGATGGTCTGCTGATCCAGCGATGGCATGCGCTGTTCCGAGAAATCAGCGATGATCGTCTTACCCTTGATGCTGTTTAACCCTTCATCTCCTTATTGAACCGCCTATGCTTGCTGTTTATCCCGGAAGTTTTGATCCCATTACCCTAGGCCACTTGGATATTATTGAGCGGGGCGCTCGTCTCTTTAGCGAGGTCATTGTGGCGATCGCCCACAACCCTCAGAAAAAAGCCCTCTTTAGCGTCAGCCAACGGATCAAGCAAGTACAGGCGGCTACCAGCCACTTAAAAAATGTGCGGGTGGATACGTTTGATGGCCTGACCGTTGAGTACGCGCGATCCCAAGAGGCAAAGGTTCTTCTGCGGGGGCTACGGGTTCTGTCGGACTTTGAATACGAGCTTCAGATGTCCCACACCAATAAAAGCCTTTGGCCAGAGATTGAGACTGTGTTCCTCACCACGTCCAATGAGTATAGTTTCTTAAGTAGTAGCTTAGTAAAAGAAATTGCCCGATTTGGCGGTAATGTTCGTCATCTTGTACCAGCCAGTGTTGCAAAGGATTTAGAAGCATGCTTTACTCAAACACCAATCCCATCTCAACGACCGCCGGAGTAAAAGAAGCCCTTGATGTCCCTGCTCCTGCGCTGCAACTCCTGCAACAACTACAAAAACTGGAAGAACTCCTGATTCTTGAAGGAACGAAGATTCCGCTGACAGGGCGCAAACTCATTGATGAAGAGCAGCTCCTTAACCAGCTTGCCCACATTGAACAGGCGATCCCCGAATCAGTGAAGGCCGCGCAACAGATTCTCAATCAGCGTGATAAGATCATCGAGCGCGCCCAGCACCGCGCCCAAGAAATTCTTCGCGCCGCAGAGCAACGTGCTGCCCAAATAACTGATGAACTGCGGATTCGCCAGCAGGCAGAACTAGAAGCTCAGAAAATTCGCCAGCAGGTGCAGCAAGAGGTGGAATTGATGCGCCAGCGCGCGCTCGAGGAAATCAATCTGCTACGGCAAAATACAGAAAAAGAACTAGCCCATCTGCGCCAACTGACCCGCCATGAATGTCAGGAGCGACAACAAGAAGCGGACGCCTATGCCGATCGCACCCTTGCGGCAATGGAACGGCAACTCAAGGAAATGCTAGCGGTGATTCAAAACGGGCGCCAATACCTCAAGCAGCACCAAGCCCACCATTAACCCTAGGAAATTCTCCAACGTCAGTTTGTCAGTGCTTGGATCAGGGGGGCGATCGCCCAGGAACCCATACGGCCACCTAGACCCAAGGGAATTCTCACACTAACGGGCTTTCACAGGCTCTAAGGTAAAGAACGTTTGAAAAATTTGCGTATCCACCTCATTCATTTGCTGCTGCAAGTAATCGAGGAACTCGTGCATGCCTTGACTAATAATTTCATCAATTGTCAAATAGTCCAGTTGCGATCGCAGGCGTCCCAGTTGGCGTTCCACAGGCTGGTGCCAACTCCCCAAGGGAGTCCCTGTAATCCTGTAGAGGGATTTTTCCACCTGCAACAGACAAAAGCGAATCGCACGCGGAAACTCGTCATCGAGAATCAAAAACTCTGCTACCCCTGCGGGTGTAATCCGATGGGAACGGCGTTTACGGTACATCTCATAGGCACTGGCAGATTTCAGGAGCGCAATCCAGCCCAACTCATCAATGGGCGTGCCCACATCTTCCACCGAGGGCAACAGCAAATAGTATTTCACATCGAGAATCCGCGAGGTTTTATCGGCTCGCTCCAGTAACCGTCCCATTTGGCCAAAGTGCCACGCTTCATTGTGGCTCATAGTGCTGTCCATCACGCCAGCAAAAAGGTGACTGGCCTGTTTCACTTGTGCCAAAAAGCTGGCAATCTCTAAGCCCTCAGGGGCTTTAGCCGCCTCGCGCACCATTGTGTAGAAGGCATTCACCTGCTGCCACATTTCTGAGGAAATCACCTCGCGAATGGATGTAGCATTCTCCCGTGCCGCCCGCAAACACGAGATGATGGAGTTGGGATAGGTGGTGTCAAAGGTGAGGAACTGAATCACATTTTCAGCCGTAGCAGTGCCGTAGTGCTTCTGAAAAAAGGGCAAATCCCCCGTTGTTAACACGAGGGGATCCCATTGACTGGAAAGACTCGTGGGCAGATCTAGTAGCATATTCAAGTTGACATCCACAAAACGAGCAATATTCTCTGCCCGCTCAATGTAGCGATTTAACCAATACACCGCATCGGCAACACGACTTAACATATACTGGCAAGCATTCACTCTCTGCCCACTCTAGCAACCTTTGCCAGTCTTGAGTATATGCAGCGAACCCGTCTTAATACCCTGCTCGATCGTCTGGGCGCTGGGATTCAGGAGCAGTTAAAAAATCCGTGGCGACGGCTAGCGACACTGAGTATTGCCTTTCTTTTTGGGGTGTTCTTGGGCTTGGCAATTTCCTCTAGTGCGGGTCAACTGGGCTATTTAGATATTGTTGCCTCGACCATCGTGGCGATCGTTGCCGAAGTGATTAGTGCTGTGTTCTATGGCGATCGCTGGAAACTGCGGCAAACCCTCTTTGGCGAAATGCTCAATGCCCTGAAGTTTGGTTTGCTCTATGGCTTGTTCCTCGTTGCCTTCCTGCTGGGAAGTTAGTTGCTGATGCAATTGGGGATACCTGAATGAGCATCGCTGCAATTTTGACTGCGATTCCCGACCAGGAACCGCCAGAAGACCTGGAAGCGCTCATTGCAGCGGCGGAAACGGGAGACGGGCCAGTTGCATCCTAGAAAGCCCATGGCACGATCTGGATTGATGGCTGCTGCCCATAGCTCACCTTTCTTTGGAGTTTCTTTGGAGCTGCCGCAACCAAGAGCCTTGGCGATTTCTCTAGCACTGCGATCTACGGGACTTGTGAGCCAACCGGCAAGGGGCAGGAATACCTATTACTGTGATTAGGAAAGGCTGGAATTCCCTTGTTACTCCCCTATTTAAGAAAAAGGCTGTAATTTGAGTACAATAGTGGGGTGCCAAGGGCAGCTTGCCCTGTTGGTATGGCGTTTACCCTCAGTTAATCACTGCCTGCTATGGTTCAAGAGCGTAGTCTGCCCTCTTTGTCCATTCCCCAAACGACCATTACCCGTGAGCAGGGGTTAATGCTCTATGAGGATATGGTACTGGGGCGCACCTTTGAAGATAAGTGTGCCGAAATGTACTATCGGGGGCGGATGTTTGGCTTTGTGCACCTCTACAACGGTCAAGAAGCTGTCTCTACGGGCGTGATCAAGGCCTTGCGTCCCGATGACTACGTCTGCAGTACCTATCGCGATCACGTCCATGCCCTAAGTGCCGGTGTGCCTGCCCGTGAAGTGATGGCTGAACTCTTTGGCAAGGCCACAGGGTGCAGCAAAGGCCGCGGCGGCTCAATGCACCTGTTTTCTGCCAAGCATAATTTCTTGGGGGGCTTTGCCTTTGTTGCTGAGGGGATTCCTGTGGCTATGGGGGCTGCCTTTCAGACAATGTATCGCCGTCAAGTGATGGGCGATGCCAAAGCTGATCAGGTCACCGCTTGCTTCTTTGGCGATGGGGCCAGCAATAATGGCCAGTTCTTTGAGTGCTTGAATATGGCATCACTCTGGAAATTGCCGATTCTCTTCGTTGTAGAAAATAACAAGTGGGCGATCGGCATGGCCCATGAGCGTGCCAGTTCGGAAACAGAAATCTACAAGAAGGCCAAGGTCTTTGGCATGGTGGGTGAGGAAGTAGATGGTATGGATGTGTTGGCGATGCGTACAGTAGCTGAGGCAGCGATCGCCCGTGCCCGTGCCGGTGAAGGCCCCACCCTTATTGAAGCTTTGACGTATCGTTTCCGGGGTCACTCCCTTGCGGATCCCGATGAACTGCGCTCCAAGGAAGAGAAAGAGTTTTGGCTGAAGCGGGATCCTATCAAGAAGCTGGGGGCCTACCTCGTGGAGCAAGAACTCGCCACTAGCGAAGACCTGCGGGCGATTGAGCAAAAAGTACAGGGGATTGTGGAGGATGCTGTGACCTTTGCCGAGGAAAGTCCGGAGCCTCAGCCTGAAGAACTCTATGACTATATCTTTGCAGATGAGTAATTGCGGCTCAATTCGGTTGACCACATTACAATAGAAAAAACTCTCCTAGAGCATTGGCATGCTGTTGACGCCTCACCTCCTATTTGCTTGGCTGGATGGTCTTTGGGATGGGATATTCTCCACCCAAGGAATTATGATCCTGCTGCTGATGGGCTATGCAGGGGCAATGTGGCTCTTTTTGTCCAGTGCTCCCACGGTTTACACCATCATGGTCTCGGATCTAGAGCACGCACGACAGTTCTATGAGCAGGAGTTGGGTTTACCCATTGCCGATGTGCCCCTACACTACTACTACAACTATGAGCAAACCCTTGGCGTGGCCTCGATGGATCCCCTCTATGTGCCCTCGGCCCTGAGCTACAGCAGTCCAAAGCGCCCCAGTCCCAGTGATGGTTTGTGGTACCAACTCAAGAAAAATACCCAACTCCATGTTATTAGGGGTGCTAGCAAGGGGGAACGCAATCGCCAGCGCCATCTCTGCTTTGACCGTGAGTGCCTTGAACTCCTGTTGTTGCGGATTCAGCGGCGGCAACTACGCTACAAAATGCGGAGCGATCGCCCCCTCAATTTCCTTGTGAAGGACTACGACGGCACTGTGATTGAAATGGCAGAAATTTCGGCGCGGCCATGACAAATCTCCAAGAACTCCCCAGTCGTGGCCATCTCTTGACAGAGCAGATCAATCCCGCCAGTCAAAACCTCGATCAGCTCACCCCCCTGGAACTGGTTGATCTTTTTAATCGGGAAGATGCCCAGACCCTGCGGGCGATCGCCCAAGCCCGCGAGGCCTTAGCCCAAACCATTAGTGCCACAGCAGCCCGCCTCCGCCAAGGGGGACGGCTTTTTTACATTGGTGCTGGCACCAGTGGTCGTTTGGGGGTTTTGGATGCTGCGGAATGTCCACCCACCTTTTGTACACCGCCCCATTTGGTTCAAGGTATTCTCGCTGGGGGTGACGCAGCCCTGGTGCGCAGTTCCGAAGGGCTGGAGGATCGCTACGAAGACGGTGCAGCCGTGGTGGGCGATCGCCAGATCACGGCTCAAGATGTGGTAATTGGCATTACCGCTGGCGGCACAACTCCCTATGTCCATGGAGCACTGGATGCTGCCCAAGGGGTGGGGGCGCTGACTGTGTTTATGGCCTGCGTTCCCGTAGAACAAGTGCAGCGCAGGGCTGACATTGATATTCGCCTGTTAGTGGGGCCTGAACTTCTTGCTGGATCCACCCGCTTGAAGGCGGGTACCGCAACAAAAATGGCACTGAATATCATTTCCACAGGGGTGATGGTGCAGTTGGGCAAAGTCTATGGCAACCGCATGGTAGATGTGGCCGTCACCAATCGTAAACTTCTGGATCGTGCCCTGCGGATTCTCACTGATCTCACAGGAATTGATCGCGCAGCGGCAGCGGCGCTTCTCGAGCGCAGTGGCTACCAAGTGAAGCGTGCCCTGCTCATGCACTGGACAGGCCTGGATGCCGTTGCTGCCCAAGCCCTACTGGCGCAACATAATGGCCAACTGCACGCGGCCAGAGGTGCTGCCCTTGACCCCTAGATGCCCACTTTGAAGCCGAAACCACGACCGTTGCGGGGTTCCTCAAACTGCCTGTACACCCTGGGTTCTGGGCGGGCAGGCACAGGGGAAATCTCTAGGCTGTTTTCAATCTCCGCCATACTACTTACAGGCTGGACGGCATTGGGACTTGCCCCAGGATTGGGGGCCGATTGCAGTGCCGATCGCAACTCGGGACTCACTCGAATCGTGCCAATGGCAGCAGAATCAGCAAAGGCAGGTAAAGCACTCAGCATACTGGCAACAATCGCCCAGGTGAGGGTGGAAAGACGCATAGGGAGAGACCTCAAAGGGGGTAAAACTAGGTATTTATAACCCCTAACTGCGTTGGGAGCATTCTCTATGTGCTCTATTTTAGCGATTGGGTAGGAAGCCTTGCGCCTTACGGTTGACGCAGCCTCGCTGAGTGTCGGGATGAAAGCCGTGCTGGCTGCGTGGAGTACTGCTAGCTACATGTGCGCAGCAGTAAGCAATCTCTGTTGCTGAAGGTGTCTTAGTTTTCGATGTATTTTCATAGGGTTAATACCGTGACACCTCCCCATGACGCAGTGAAATGCAACTCATACCAAAGCACATTTTTCCACTAGAGCTGATTGATTAATGGGGTAACCCCTATGAGACAGGGGGCGGTGGGGCATCCCGCCCTTAAAGCTCAGGAAAGCCCCGATGCAGGAGCAGAGGTCACGAAGAAGCCTGCACTTTAGGCGTCAGCATGGGCGTTGGAAGTATGTCACAAAAATTTCTGCTGATCTCTACCCCCACCCATAGGGTAACGATACAATCAGGACAGCCATTGGGGGTATGAGAAACGTGAATCATACATTTTTAGTGGATGGGGGACGGTGGCTGCTCAAGGGCACCTGGCTAGAGGCCAATCAAGAACCCCTTCCAGTGACGGGGAGGATTCTTGTCTCCTACGGCCAAGATGACTGGTTTTCAATGGCGGCCAAGATCACATTTCCCGATCAAGTTAAGCCAGAATTAGTGTTGCAGTCACGGGGAAAGTTGGAACTGGATGAGCAGGTGTTTACCTATGTGCTCCAACACAGCCTCTTGGGTCGGCTAGAAGGGGAGGGCTGGATTACCCCCCGTGCGATCGTGCAGCAGTTTATTTTGCTGGGGGATGTCAACCGCTGTACGGGTTTTGAGCACTACTGGCAGTTGGATGCCAATCACTACACCCTTCTTAGCGGCATTCACAACAACCATAAGCTCAAACATTTGCTTGAGGCCACCCTCGAGCGGGTTTAGTGGGGGCTAGGGATGCGCTGGCAATGGCGTATCTATGAGGAACCTCTGCAGGAACCTTTGACAACGGCGCAGGGGATCTGGCGATCGCGCTCAGGGATTTATCTGCGTCTGGAAGATGAACAGGGTCAAGTGGGCTACGGTGAAATTGCCCCCCTCCCCGGCTGGGGCAGCGAAACCCTCAATGCTGATATTGCCCTGTGTGAGCAACTCCCTGGCTACCTGACCCCAGAGATCATGGCCACGATTCCAGAGGCGTTACCGGCTGCCCAGTTTGGTTTTGCCACCGCATGGCAGAGTGTGGGGCGATTGCCCTATAGAGTGCGTCCTTGGCCAATCTGCGCACTTTTAGGGAGTGGTCAGGCCGCCCTTGAGCAGTGGCAGCAGCCTTGGCAGCGGGGACAAACCACCTTCAAGTGGAAAGTGGGTGTCCTGTGCCCAGAGGCGGAGCAAGAAATTCTCAAGGCGTTACTGGCAGCCCTGCCCCAAGGGGCAAAATTGCGCCTTGATGCCAACGGCGGCTGGGATGTGGCAACTGCAACCCGCTGGTTGACTTGGCTCGATCGCCATGGGAACGGCAAAATTGAGTATGTGGAGCAACCGCTACCCCCTGACCAATGGCAAGCTCTATTGAGCCTTGCCCAAGCGGTGACAACAGCGATCGCTCTCGATGAAAGTGTGGTCAATGCTGCGCAATTGCAGCGTTGGGTCGATCGCGGCTGGCCGGGACTCTTTGTGATTAAGCCGGTTCTCTTTGGTCCTCCAGAAGCACTGAGTCTCTTGTTGCGTCGGGGTTTAGAACCGCAGCAGCTAGTCTTTTCCTCTGCCCTCGAAGGGGCGATCGCCCGCACGGCAATTTTTCATCTTTTGGAAACATGGCAACCCTGTTATGCCCTCGGCTTTGGTGTTGACCGCTGGCGATCGGCACCCCTGCTGACCACCTTGGCTGAGTACGACGCAGAATGGCATCGCCTTGACAATTATGGTAAAACTTACTATAAGTAAAACATCCTCGACATCCCAGAACAATGACAGGCTTCACCTTGGCCACCAGTGACTACAGTTTGTTGACGGATCTCTATCAACTGACAATGGTGGCCACCTACGCCGGCGAAGATTTGGCTTGGACACCCGCCAGTTTTGAACTCAGTGTGCGGCGATTGCCCCGAGGCTATACGTATCTGGTGGCGATGGGGTTGGCTCAGGTACTGGAGTATTTGCAACAGCTGCGGTTTACGCCTCAGCAAATTGATTACCTCAGAGGTCTGGCGGTTTTTGAACGTGCACCGGCAGCATTTTGGGAGCTATTGAGCCAGAGTGAGTTCCGCGGCGATGTCTGGGCGGTTCCGGAAGGCACAGTCGTCTTTGCCCAGGAGCCCCTGCTGCGCATTGACGCCCCCCTCTGGCAAGGCCAGTGGATAGAAACTTGTCTGCTCAATATCGTCAACTACCAAACCCTTGTGGCCACCCGTGCTTCCCGGCTGCGACAGCTGGTGGGGGAAGAGGTGGATCTCCTGGAATTTGGCACGCGGCGCGCCTTCAGTCCGCAAGCGTCCCTGTGGGCAGCCCGCTCTGCCCTAGCGGCAGGATTTACGGCCACTTCCAATGTCCTTGCTGCGCAGCAGTTGGGGATGGTTCCCGTAGGCACCATGGCCCATTCCCTAGTCATGGCGATCGCGACCCTCAAGGGTACGGAACAGGAGGCCTTTACGGTTTTCTTGCGCTACTATCCCGAAGGGGCACTCTTGGTAGATACCTATGACAGCCTTGCCGCCATTGGCACCCTTGCCGATCGCCAAGCCGCTGGGGAGATTTTGGTCAAGGCGGTGCGCATTGATTCCGGGGATCTCTTGAGCCTCTCCCAGAAAATCCGTCAACTGTTGCCCCACGTCAAAATCATTGCCAGTGGCGATCTCGATGAGGGGGAAATTCGCCGCCTGCGGGCAGCGGGTGCCTGTATTGATGCCTATGGCATCGGCACGAAGCTGGTTACGGGAGAACCGGTCAACGGTGTCTATAAGCTGGTGGAGATCAATGGTCAGGGGGTAATGAAGATCTCCAGTGGCAAAATGACCCTACCCGGACGCAAGCAAATTTATCGCCGCCCCAGTGGGGATTGCCTTGCCCTTGCCAGCGAGGAACAGGTTTGGGGTAAACCGCTCCTTGAACCAGTTATGAGGGAAGGGTGCCCCCTTTATCCGCCGGAGTCATTGATGACCATTCGCGATCGCCACCGCGCCAGCCTCGCGGAATTGCCAGAGACTCTCTTGGATGTGACCCAGCCCGTCGTCTATTCCCCTGCCCTTGCCGCCTTGATCCAACAGTTACGACAGCGCCCATGACCATTGCCCTTTTTGGTACCAGTGCCGATCCACCCACAGCCGCCCACGGGGACATTCTCCAGTGGTTGAGCGATCGCTATGACCGCATTTTGGTGTGGGCAGCCGATAACCCCTTTAAGGGGCAACAAACCCCCTTGCCCTATCGCCAAGCCATGCTGAATTTACTGGTGCGCAGTCTCAACCGCCCCAATGTCGAGCATCACCCCGAACTCAGCCACCCTTACACCCTCTATTCCGTTGAGCAGGTGAAGCAGCAGTGGCCAGGGGAACTCCTCACCCTTGTGGTGGGCAGTGATGTCCTTGCGAAGCTACCCCAGTGGTACCAGGCGGAAAAACTCCTCGGCCAGGTGCAACTGTTGGTCCTGCAGCGTCCTGGCGTTGTCATTGCCCCTAAGGATTGGCAAGTGGTGCAGCGGCTGTGTCCCCACGTAGAACTGGCGAACTACTGCGGGCCAGCGGTTTCCTCGACAACCTATCGGCAACAGGGGGATACCCAACAACTCCTGCCAGCGATCGCCCAGTATATTCAGGAGCAAGGACTTTACTCGCACCCATGACGGTCTCCCCTTTGCCCCTGGCAGAATTTGTCGTTGGCGTGGACAACGTCATTTTCTCCGTGGATACGGATCAAAATCGCCTCCTGGTGCTACTGGTGCAGCGACAACAGCCCCCCTTTGCCGGTTATTGGAGCCTGCCCGGCACCCTCGTACGGCAGGGGGAATCCCTTGAAGCCGCTGCTTACCGCACCTTGGCGGAAAAAATTCGCGTCAGTAACCTCTATCTGGAGCAACTGTACACCTTTGGCGAATCGGACCGGAATCCCACCTATGGCAAACGCTATTTGTCTGTGAGTTACTTTGCCTTGGTGCGCTTTGCCGATGCCGAACTCATTGCTCCTGGGGAGTTGCCAGTGCAGTGGTTTGCCCTGAGTGCCTGTCCTGATCTGGCCTTTGATCACAGCAAAATTTTGGCCTATGGTCACCGCCGCCTCTGCAATAAGCTGGAGTATAGCCCTGTGGCCTTTGATGTGCTGCCGGAGTATTTCACCCTCAACGATCTCTATCAGTTCTACAGCACCGTCCTAGGGGCTAACTTTTCCGACTACTCTAACTTCCGCTCCCGGCTTCTGAAATTGGGCATCTTGCAAGATACGCACCAGAAAGTCATCCGCGGGGCGGGGCGACCGGCAACCCTCTACCGCTTCGATCGCGAGGCCTTTGCACCCCTGAAGGATAAGCCCCTTGTTTTTGTCTAACCTTTGAGGAATTGTCTATGGCTGTGCATCTGTGGATTGCACAACTGAACCCCACCGTCGGCAGTCTCAGAGCCAATGCGGCAGCGATCGCCACCGCCGTCCAGGAGATCCGCAGCCAGCACCCTGTGGATTTGGTCATTACCCCGGAGCTGGCCCTCTGTGGCTATCCCCCCAAGGATCTGCTGCTCAACCGCCATTTTGTTGAGGCAATGCAGCAGGAACTGCACCACCTGGCCAGTGCCCTGCCCCCAGCGGTGGCTGTACTGGTGGGAACCGTTTTGCCCAACCCTGACGCTGGCCTCAAGGGTCAAAAGCCCCTCTACAATGGCGCTGCTCTCCTGCGGGCAGGTGAGGTGCAACAGGTCTTCGCCAAGCAGTTGTTGCCCACCTACGATGTCTTTGATGAGTGCCGTTACTTTGCCCCCGGCAGTACAGAGAATCTCTTGACATTGACGACGGCCACCGATCAGCTTAAAATTGGCGTCACAATTTGTGAAGATCTGTGGAACAATGAGCAGTTTTGGGGGCAGCGGCACTACGAGCGCAATCCCGTTGCGGAATTGGTGGCTCAGGGAGCGGATTTGATTGTGAATCTCTCGGCCTCCCCCTACTGTGTGGGCAAACCCAAGTTGCGGCAGGCGTTGATTGAGCACACAGCGCGGCAATATAACTGTCCCTTGATCTATGCCAATCAGGTGGGGGGCAATGATGACCTGGTTTTTGATGGCACCAGTTTAGCGGTAAATCGGCAGGGGGAAGTGGTGAGCCGCGCCAAGGGGTTTCGTGAGGACTACCTAGCCGTGCGCTGGCGAGATGGCGATTTGCAACCCACCGCTATGATTGCTCCCTTGGCCAGAGGTGAAGCGGCGGAAATTTGGCAAGCCTTGGTTTTGGGGGTGCGGGATTATGCCCGTAAATGTGGCTTTCGGCAGGTGGTGATTGGTCTCAGTGGCGGTATTGACTCAGCCTTGGTGGCGGCGATCGCCACTG
>NZ_JACOMP010000137.1:0-14899 GCF_014466085.1 Thermosynechococcus sp. OHK43 | reverse complement strand
TTTTCCGTCAGGGTCAAAATGTTCGTTTGCAGATTCAGGTTGCCCTTGTTTCCCTGAGCCACATCGCTCACCTGCTGATTGATCAGGCGGGTCACTTGCCAGGGGCGATCGCTCACCACCTGCCAGTCCACGGCTTTGGTCTTCGGATTCAACCGGATCCGCCACAGCAAACTTGCGGGCAGGGCCGCAAAATTCACCTCCCGAAAATCCATGCCCGGTTCCAAATTGGGAAAGTGGCTGTAGGCAATGGACTCCACGTGGATTTCATCCCCCGCTTCGTAGGCATTGGCATGGTGGAAGACAAAACAAGCAGGCATCGTCAGCATCTGGGGACTGCCCCCCCGACGGGGCAGCAGCCAAACCCGTGTCGGTTCCTGAGCATTGAATTGAATGCACTGGGCAGCGCCCCGCAGTCCTAGCAGATAGGGCAAGGGATTGAATTGCACTGGGTTTTGAAAAACAATGGCGTAATTGGGGGTGAGGGCAAAGTCATGGATAAAGGCAAACCCTGGAATTTGAAATGTTGGTTGCGAAACACACTGACCAGTGGCATCAAACTCATAGAGCCTAATGCGGGTATTAAGACCGGGCTTAACACCAAAATTCACCAGCCGCTGCGTCTGGGGGTCAAAGCGGGGATGCGCTGCAAAGGCATCACTCTCCTTGAGGAGACCGCCTAGGTTGTCGAGTCCAATGGTTTCTAGGGTCACAGGATCAAGGCGGTGGGGCAGGCTTGCTTCCCAGAGCGCCAGTAATTTCCCTGCCCAATAGATTACATGGGTATTGGCAATATTTTTGACACGGGTATCGAGAAAATTGGCGAGCCAGCCGCCCGGCCTTTGGGTGCCAAAGACACCGCGATAGAGCAGGCGATTGGCCTTTTCCTCCGCCAAAAATCCGGCAGTGCGCACGTAGCGATTGCGAAAATGTACCCGTCCCTTCTCAAAGCGAAAGGCACAGATCATGCCGTCGCCATCAAAGGGATGGGCTAAGGACACTCCGCCGCGCTCCAACAGTCCAGGGCCATTGCGGTAGAGGGTCCCCACCAAATCCGGGGGCACCGTGCCTTCGACATCCTCAATCCAATAGTCATACTCTTGGGTCAGGGATTCGGTACCCCCCCGCCAATCGGTCATTGTGTAGGGGCGATCTAAAACTCCAGTCATGGAACACTTGGCTCCAACTCAACAGCGACAGCGGATTGAGAGGTGGGGGCGGGCAGTTGCTGCGGCAACCAGTTCAACAGCGGTAGTGGCAATAGCGTACTTAGGTTAGTAATGAGCACCAGCAACCACAGGCGATCGAAGTTGTGCTCGGTAATCCCCAGCCAGTGGGTCAGCAGCGCCCCCAACTCATGGGAGACCAAATTGGCAAGGTTGCTAATGGACATCAGCAGCGCAAAGAGGGTGGCCTCAATCCCCGGCGGACACAACCGCGCCGCCAAGACCAGTACTGGCATAAAGGCAATTTGCCCCATGACAGCCAAAATCAAGCTATCACCCAAGCTAAACCACTGGTCACTAATGCCCCATTGGCGATTGAGGTGGGTGACCAAAATCAAGCTAGAGAGTCCTAAAAAAGCCGAAAGAATCGTGCTCCAGAAAAATATGGTACGCAGGGGCAGCGTTTTCAAATACCGCTGAAAAATCCACACCCCCAAGAGGGAGGCGATGCTAGTGACAAGGCGCACCCGCCCCAAAAACTCCGCCTCAAAGCCCAACTCATTCGTTGTAAAGAAAAAGAAAGCGGATTCCGAGCCGGGGGTTGCCTGCCAGAGGAAGAGGAAGGCCACCGGCAACCAAATCCGTTTTTGCATCATGGCTTGGCGCACACGGTTGATATGCTCCCAAGTCTGACTCAGTTGAGGCCGAGCTGTGACCCGTGCTTCGGCGATCGCCCAGGCAACCGCCGACACCAAGAGGGGAAACACCGCCGTAATTTGAAAGACTGTACGCGGACTAAACCACTGCAGCAGTTGGCCACTAAAGTAAGCGGTGAGGATGCCCCCCACAGCAGTAGCGGCCCAGCTTAGGGATTGTAGAGTTCCCATTTCTGTGGCGGATTCTTGGCGTGCCCGTTCAACCACCAGTGAATCGACAATCACATCACTGAGGGCGATCGCGATCGATGCTGCTAGAATCGCTGCCATTGCCTGCCAAGGGGTAGCCACCCAGGTCCCCAGGCTCAACCAAGCCCCACAGCCCAGCAAGCCCGCCAGGACAAGATAGGAGCGGCGGCGAAATCCCAAAAGCGGCAAGCTATCAGAAACCAGACCAAAGACCGGCTTAATCACCCAGGGCAGCGCAGCCACACCCATCAACGCCGCCACTTCCGCCGGCGACAGCCCCAACTCATCCTTAAAGAAAAAGCTAATGGCCAGCCGTGCTAAGCCCAAAACCCCTTGGACAAAATACACCAGCAAAATGGCTAAGAGTTCACCACTGGGGTCTTGGCCAAAAAAGAGTGTCTGCTTGAGCCACTGAAACCAGCGTTGAGGTTGCGAAGGTTGAACCAGCATTACCAAATGTTAAGCAACAGCATTGCCTTCATCATATCCAGACACGCTGAAAATTGCTAACACTGGTACTCTTCACTAGCTGCCAGAAGAACAGAGGAGCAAAAGACACTGATGGGGGTTATTTGGCAACCTCAAGTTGATTGAGCCGCAGCCAAACCGTGGGAGTGGGCACTGGAAATTTAATCTGGGCATAGTCACCGCGAATTTCCACCACCTCGCCCCGTCCCTCAAAGAGATAGGGGGGGTAGCGGTGATCACTCGCTAGAGCCTCAAGACTATTGGCCAACTTTTCAGCAACAACCTTCACCAAATCTCCTTTTTTAATTGCCATAGGACACTCCACAGAAATCGTTCTCCATTTTAGGGGATCAGGGAATGGCAGTGGGTCAACAGTAGGCTGCCTGTGGTTAAACTACCCTTAGGGGTCACAATACCACTGGGGAGTTTTGGCATGGACTGTATTCCCGTCATTCTATCGGGGGGCGTAGGAAGTCGCCTCTGGCCATTGTCGCGACAAGCCCATCCCAAGCAGTTTATGCGCCTAACTCCCGAAGGCAAGAGTCTGCTACAGCAAACCTGGCAACGGTTGCAGGGCCTACCCCAACTTCAGCCCCCCGTTGTTGTTGCCAATGAAGCCCATCGCTTTCTGGTGGCGGAGCAATTCCAGGAGCTGGGGGTAACGCCGACGCGCATTTTACTTGAACCCATAGGGCGCAATACTGCCCCTGCCATTACCGTTGCTGCCCTCTACGTCACAGAAGTCCTTGCCAGCGATGCCCTTCTCTTGGTGCTGCCGGCAGATCACCTCATTCAGGATGTCGCCCATTTTCAGTGGGGACTGCAACGGGGATTTTCAGCCGCAGCCAAGGATTGGTTGGTAACCTTTGGGATTGCGCCCACTTCTCCCCACACCGGCTATGGCTACATCCGGCGCGGCGAGTCCCTCAGTGATCCTGACACCTATCGCGTGGCAGAGTTTGTGGAGAAGCCCGATTTAGCAACGGCAGAGGCCTATCTTGCTGAGGGGGACTATCTTTGGAATAGCGGCATGTTTCTCTTCCGGGCCCAGAGTTTTTTGGCGGAACTGGCACAGCAACAGCCAGAGATTTTAAACTATTGCCGCTTGGCACTGCGGCAGGGACGGGAGGATTTAGACTTTATCCGCTTGGCGAAGGAACCCTTTGACCAGTGCCCCAATCTTTCTGTGGATTATGGCCTCATGGAGAAGACCCAAAAAGCAGCTGTCGTGCCCCTAGACTGCGGCTGGAGCGATGTGGGGTCTTGGTCGAGTCTCTGGGAGATCATGCCCAAGGATGAATGGGGGAACAGTTGCCGCGGCGATGTCCTCGTTTGTAACAGCAAAGACTGCTTTGTCCAGAGTCAGCACCGCTTGGTTGCCTTGGTGGGCGTGGACAACCTCACGGTGGTGGAAACGGCCGATGCTATTCTGATTGCCCATCGCGAGGCGGCACAACAGGTGAAACAGGTGGTGGAGCAACTCCAAGCCCGCAACCGCAGCGAGGCCTATAATCATCGGGTGGTCTATCGCCCTTGGGGCTACTACGATGCCATTGATGCCGGTCATCGCTTTCAGGTAAAGCGGATTACGGTGAAGCCAGGAGCCAGCCTTTCACTCCAACAGCACCATCATCGTGCCGAGCATTGGATTGTGGTCAGGGGCACCGCAGAGGTCACCTGCAATGGCAAGACGTTTTTGCTTACCGAAAATGAGTCCACCTATATTCCCGTGGGAGCAGTGCACCGTTTGGCCAATCCGGGGAAAATTCCCCTTGAGATGATTGAGGTGCAGTCGGGGTCATACCTGGGGGAGGATGATATTGTCCGCTTTGAGGATTGCTATGGTCGCAAGACAGAGCAATAAAGGCAAAACTCTAGACCGCTAGCCAAGCGATCGCCACCCCCAGGGCGGAACCGGCAATCACTTGAATGGGGGTGTGACCCAACAACTCCTTGAGGTGGGCTTCTGCCAATTCGTGCCCATCTTGGAAAAATTCATCAACAATTTGATTGAGAATGCGGGCTTGTTTACCCGCTGCTTGGCGTACCCCAGCGGCATCATACATGACAATACAGGCAAAGACAATGGCGATTGCAAACTCAATGCTATCCCAGCCCCGCTGCCGCCCCACTCCAGTCGCCAAAGCCGTGACCAGGGCGGAATGGGAACTAGGCATGCCACCGGTTTCCACCAAAACGCGGAAATTGAGCTTGCGGTGCTTGGCAATGTCAATCAGTAACTTGAGCATTTGAGCGATCGCGCTTGCGGCGAAAGCAACCCAGAGGACATGGTTAGCCAGTAGCTCACGAAGACCGTCCATCATGGTTACGGACAAGGACAAACTCTGCGCCCATCCTAACCCACTTTGGGATCGTTAATGACTACGGCTGGTAATGTAGTCGGCGATCGCCTGCAAAGGAATGGCGGCCGCCCCATATACAGCCAACTCTGCCTTCGCCTCCGCCACCAAGCGCTCAGCCTCTTGGCGAGATTTGTCCAGACCCCACAGGCGCGGGTAGGTCATTTTTTGGGCAGCCACATCTTTACCAACGGTTTTACCGAGGACATCGCGGGTCGAAGTAATATCCAAAATATCATCCACAATCTGGAATGCCAAGCCAATATTGGCCGCATAGCGGGACAGGCGTGCCACGTCAGATTCATTCGCCCCCGTCAGCAATGCCCCAGAAACCACAGAGGCCTCCAGTAGTGCTCCCGTTTTGTGGGAGTGGATAAAATGCAGCGTTTCCAGACCAATGTCGGGCTGTCCTTCACACTCTAAGTCCACCACTTGACCACCGACCAATCCCGTTGCTGCCACCGCATGCCCCAACCGCGCCACAATTTTCAGCAGATACTCCGCTGGCACATTTTTGGTTTGTTCCACCACATATTCAAAGGCATACGCCAATAAGCCATCCCCCGCCAGAATGGCAATATCCTCGCCATAGACCTTGTGATTTGTGAGCTTGCCGCGACGGTAGTCGTCATTGTCCATGGCCGGCAGATCATCGTGGATCAGCGACATCGTATGGATCATCTCCAACGCACAGGCAGTGGGCATCGCCATTTCCACGGTGCCCCCCATCAGTTCACAGGTGGCCAAACAGAGAATCGGGCGCAGCCGCTTGCCCCCCGCCATCAGTGAATAGCGCATGGCATCGTAAATTTTCTCCGGATAGGCCACCGGAATCGAGGCTTCAAGGGCAGCTTCCACAAGGGCTTGGCGTTCTTTGAGGTAGGCCTTGAGATCAAATGTGCCGGCGGGATGAACTTGGGGGGGATCAGCGGAAATCATGAACAACTCCTCAGCGTGCGGGCGGCATAGAGGTCAAGGAAAGGAGGGGCTGGTGCCAGTTGTGACGGCGACAGTAGCTCCATACAGTATTGTGCAACAACATGGCAACGGTCATCGGACCTACGCCCCCCGGAACAGGGGTAATATAACTGGCCACCCCACAGGCAGCCTCGTAGTCCACATCGCCCCAGAGACTTGATTTGCCATCGGAGCGTTGAATGCGATTAATGCCCACATCAATGACCACTGCCCCTGGTCGGATCATATCGGCCGTAATGCGCCGCGGCTGCCCCATCGCTGTGACTAAAATCTCGGCACGACGGGTGACACTGGCGAGCTCAGGGGTGCGTGAGTGGGCGATCGTCACCGTTGCATTGGCACTGAGCAACATCAGCGCCAGGGGCTTACCGACCAAAATACTGCGACCCACGACCACTGCTGAGCGACCTACAACATCAATGCCATAGGCGGCCAACAACTGCATCACCCCCGCGGGCGTACAACTGCGCAGTCCCGGTTCATCGCGCACTAGCCGACCCAGATTTTCTGGATGCAGGCCATCCACATCTTTATCGGGATGAATGGCGTATAGCAGGGGACGCGGATCAAGGTGGGGCGGCAGGGGCAATTGCAGGAGAATGCCATCCACTCGTTCGTCTTGATTGAGCTCAGTGATTTTGGCCAAGAGAGCTGCTTCTGTGATAGTGGCCGGCAGGTGGGCACCAAAGGATTGAATCCCGACGCGGCCACAGGCCTGTTCCTTGGCACGGACATACACCGCACTGGCGGGATCATCGCCAACTCGCAACACCGCTAATCCAGGCGATCGCCCCCACTGGGCTTGAAACGTCCGCACATGGTCAGCCAACTGGCGTTCAATAGACTGGGCTAAGGACTTGCCATCAAGGCAGGCAGCGGAATTTGCAACCAAAGGACACCTTAAAAATTAATCGCTCACAAAAGTCTAGGGTTTAGTTGCCCAATACGTTTGCATCGGTTGGCAACAACATCGAACTAGTTTACCCCAAATGGCGATCATGGGCGCCCGCTTTGATTCAGTTCTTTACTCAGTTGTGCCAAGGGCTTAACACTCCCTAGGGGCGATCGCCTGAGGGGGAGGTTCGCTCCACTTGAATTTTGGAAATCGCAGGGGTGGTACACAGGTACGTCAGCACATCCTCTGCACTCATCAGGCGCTTTAGCACCACTTGGCCAATAGTTGAGGCAGGATCAGGATGGCTCGGCTTGACTTCCACCATAAGAACCATGTCCTCCACTTGGTAAAGCCAGAGCTTTTCTTCCCCCTCTAGGATGTAGAGGCAGGTACGGGTGATCACGGGCGATCGCCGCCACGCTTGCTCATTCCAGAGGCCTTGGGGTTCCCACACACGGCCAATGTGCCACCCCTCAGTGAGGAAAAAGTATTTCATGCCACGGGTGGCGATTCATTCCCTTGGGCACTGGAGGTCTCCTCGGGTTCCATAGAATTAAAACAAGCTGCCGCCATCAGCAAAAAAGGCGTTCCTGGCACTAGGGGTAAGATAAAGCCCACAACCCCAATAATTCCAAAAATCACACCAAGAACCATACGCGCTGTGTTACGGATGTTTTTAGTCACAGGCACTCCTTTCGAGTTCCAAATAGGCGAGGATGATTCACCTCTAACGTAGCCCGAACCTTGTCTTTTCACAAGTTGTTGGTTCTAAGCTTTATCGAGAATCGCATCCCGCAGATCCATGCCATCCATTTCTGCTTTGTAGAGGTTTGCTCCCTTAAAGTTGGCACGGCGGGCATTGGCCTTTGACATCTTGGCAGCAATGAGAACGGCATATTCAAAGTTCGCCTCAATGAGACTGGCGCTTTCGAGAATCGCCTCCTGCAAAACTGCACCCCTGAGATCAGCTAAGTGCAGGTTGGCCTGAAAAAGATTGGCACGGGTGAGGTTGGCATAGGCAAGGGTTGACTCTATTAAACTCACTCGCCGCAGTAGCGTGCCCACTAAGTTGGCTTGGCGCAGATCGGCCATAGCAATGTTGGACTTGTAGAGATCGGCACCCGCCAAGGTGGCTCGCTGTAAACAGGCACCCTGCAAATCTGCCTCAATCAGGTCACTCATGTAGAGGTTGGCTCCTACCATGTAAGCATCCTTGAGCAGAGCGTTGCGCAGATCAGCCCCCGCTAAATTTGCCTGATCGAGATTGGCATTGGTGAGGTTGTACAGCTCTAAATTGGCGCCAGTGAGATCCGCCTGTCCCAGATCAGGGCAAATATCACTGTTTTGCTCCCGCCATTGATTCCAAGCGGTAACCCCCTGCTTAAGAAGCTGAAGATGTTGGGGATTGGCCACGGCAGTTATCCTTGGGCCCTTGGCTCAGTGTTTTGATAACCGTAAAAATCAATGCGATAGTCAACAATTTTCACACCAGTTTTTGCTTCAATCTCAGCAATGAGAGAGGGAGGTAGCTCAACGTGAACGTCAATAATCTTCTGGCTATCGAGACAATTTACATGGCTGTGGCTATCACTGATATTGCCGTAAAGACGGCCATCGGCGCGCTCAACGCACTCAATGATGCCATGCTCTGAAAGGGCTTCCAGATTTTGATACACAGAAGTATGGCCGATGTCTTTGCCCGCTTGATTCAGGCGATCGTAGATCTGCCGTGCTGACAGGTGATCCTTAGCATCCCAGAGCAGTTCGAGAATAGCACGCCGCTGCCGACTAAGGCGCAGTCCTAGGCGTTGACAGCGATCAATCGCATCCTCAAGGGAACGAATGGGGGGTAGAGAACTGGGAGCAGGAGACGTGAACACGGCGCTATCCTAAAAAATAAAACTCAAACAGCAGATTTTGCTTAGTTAAGTAGCCTATTGCGATTTAATCGCAGCTTCAGGATTATCCATTTGCTAACCTGTAGTCACTATGATAATCAATCCTCTGGCTATAATCAAATTTGCTCCTTGTCAAGGCTGTCAGCCGTTGTTTGAGATAGCAAATAAAAACCCAGAAACGCAAACATCATTGCAGCGATCGCCTTGACCACCTTAACGGGGATCAATGTGGCCATCCCACTGCCCAAAAGCACACCCAAAAACGTTGTACACACCAAGCCAGAGGCGACCCCTAAAAACACGGCAGTAGCAGAGCGGGCATTACTCCCTAAAGTAATCGCCACCAGTTGACTTTTGTCCCCCAGTTCCGATAAGAAAACAATCGCAAAACTTACGGCCAAGGATTGCCAGTCCATCCGGTCTCTCCAAAGATGTTGCTGCTATAGGGCAGCGTAACAGTATAGGCAGTAACAGCCAACGAGGGTCATGGTTCAGCGTGGCCGGATCAGCTTAAAGTAAGTTACAATTCTTAACATCAGTTCTGCGTATAGTCATAGCCCTGTTCAATAAGGGTGGAGGTGCTCCTGTTGAATACCACTGATGGATCGAACGCGATCGCGCCGCACACCACTTCCTTGACTAGTCTGGCACAGGCTTGGGCAAAGCGCTATATCACCAACCTCAACACCACTGCCCTTGCGGAGGATGATCCGGCAGCGGTGGCTCCCCGACTCTTGGCCGAACTGCGGAATGCCAGCGTCAAGGCTTGGCAGCGCACCGAAGGCTTTTTGGCTGGAGAGATGATTCGCCATGGCATCCCAGCGGAACTGGTGGATCCCTGGAGCATCTCCAAAGACATTCATGACATTTATCAGCGCACTCTGAAACTCTACGCAGCTGGCAAGGGCACCCCGCAAATGACTGCCAAGATAGGCAGTGCCGTCAGTGAGATCCGCAGCCGCTATACAGCGGTCGATCCCCGAGTGATTGGCTTTGTGAGTCTGCAATTTCATCACACGGGGGTATTACTGCTGGAAGTAGCACCCCCAAGCCAACGTTCCATCCTCAGTAGCTTCTTCAAGGTCATTGATGATCACCTCTACATGCCCTTGCACCGCGCCTATAGCGCAGCAGCCAACTACGACTACACTGATCCTGCCTTGGCTTTAGTGCGCCATCTGTTGCCCCAGAGCACAGCGATCGCCACCGCCATTTGTCACCGTGTTGCCGAACTCAACCCCCAGCACCGCTGTTTTAGTGGCCCTTTAACCCAAGCCAGTGTGCGCGTTTCCAGTATTCGCGATGTTGAGATGTTCCAAATCTACCTTTGGGTGTGTCTTTTAGAGCAAAGCCTTGAGGCACTGCAACGGGAACTTTTTCCCCTCTGTTTGATGCTGTATCCTTCTCTGAAGGTGACATGGGAGCTGGTGTTTCAAATGGTGCACCTTTTGGGTAAGGAAATACAAACCCGTGCCACTGGGCATGATACAAGTGTGTTTACACCCTACTATTTATCTCTCCGAGAAATGTTTGATCCCAAGATTTTTCAAGGACTCCTATGATTCCCAATTTGCCACAGGTTTCTTTCTCCCCCATTGCCATTGCGGGGTCTGGTCTGTGGGCGATCGCCCTCTACTGGGGGTTTTATCCCACGGGGCAAGCCTTCATGCAGCGTTTAGTGATGTGGCTAGGGGGTGAGGCAAACCAAAGTGCCGAATTCTGGGCAGGGATGGTGGGGCTCATTCCCTTTATTCTTGTGGGTACGGGTTGCTTTATCCTCTGTAGTTTGGGCTTGGGTCAAAGTTGGGCCTTGAGTTTAGGCCTGATGGCAACCATCGCTGGGGCAATTTACGAACTCGGACGGCGGGATGGCCAGCGCTCCTAGGCTGGGCTCCGGATGAGAATCCGCTAACATTTCAGTTAACCTTTATGTTAGTTACTCTTTAAGCATCCTCTCTAGTGTTTCCCCTCTAGGAAGCGCAATTCACTGCCCTTAAGAATACTCGCCGGTGATTCAATGAAAGCGTCTGCGGATGCCAGTTCTCCCCAAGAAACGACACCGCCGCTCAGTTTGCTCCTGTTTGTTGCCAATCGTCCGGGCGATGAAGAGGAAACCGCTGCCATTCAAGCTCACATTCAGCAACTGCCCTCGAACTTTAGCTTTGAACTAAAAGTGGTGCCCATTGGTGAGCAACCCTACCTCCTAGAGGAGTATAAGCTAGTTGCCACGCCTGCCTTGATTAAAGTCCGTCCTGAGCCGCGCCAAACCCTCGCGGGTCGTAAGCTCCTGCAAAAGGTGGACTATTGGTGGCCGCGCTGGCAGCGGGAAGTGGCCCTTTGCCTACAGGCAGATATGCAAAAGTCGGCAGCGGAGCAGTCAGATTGCTCTATAGAACTCAGCCGCCTTAAGGATGAGCTGTTTCAACTGCGTCAAGAACGCGATCACCTGGCCGAACAACTGCAATTCAAAGATCGGATTATTGGCTTGCTGGCTCATGAGTTGCGTAACCCCCTCACTGCTGTTGGGATTGCCCTTGAAACCCTAGAGTCCAACCTTCAGGAGGAGATGTGCCAGAAACTCAATCTTGAAGAGGTGCAGCGGCTGTTTCACCATGCCCGCGGCCAAACTCAAGTCATGGGACAACTAATTACGGACCTACTCTTGGCGGCCCGCGGCCCGCAGGACAAGCTGCAAGTTATAGCACGGCAACTGGATTTGCGAAAACTGTGCCAAGAAACCGCTGAGGAGGTCCGCTTAAATTTTGAGCGTAAAAAGCAGCACTTTACCACCGATATTCCTTTGGATTTACCTTTGGTCTATGGCGATGGCAGTCGCATTCGTCAGGTGCTGGTCAACCTACTGGACAATGCCTGTAAATACACTCCCGCAGGGGGCAAAATTCACCTGAGTGCTTTTCATCGCATGACCCAAAAGGTGCAAGTTACCGTCTGTGACACCGGCCCGGGTATTCCCATTGAACAGCAGGAGAAAATTTTTGGCGAAACGGTTCGCCTCGATCGCGATCGCGCCATTGAAGGCTATGGCATTGGCCTTGCCCTTTGCCGCCAGATTATTCGCATGCACTATGGCCAGATTTGGGTGGACTCCCAACCGGGGAAAGGCAGTTGCTTCCACTTCACACTGCCTGTCTATAGCTAGGGCTGTCCTTCCTTGACCAGGCGGGCGATCGTTTCGGCACGCAGATAGGGATCAGGCCCAAAGGGCAAAATTTCGTAGAACTCATTATCCGGCAAGCGCATCAGTTGAAGGGATTCCTGCTCGCGATAGATCACATAGACTCCCGGTGGCCACGTTTTGGCACTGCGCACTGGCACTGGAATGTCGCGGCGCTCTCCGCCGACGCAGGCTAGGCGTACCACCTGTGTATTGGGACGATAGACCACCTTATCTTCGCGGGTACGCCGAAACAAAAAGCGATCCAAAACCTTAGGTAGGATTTCTGTTTCTGTGCCTCCCAATTGCAAATTTAACTCTAGCAATTTGTCTTCGAGGGTGAGTTCAATGATATGGGGCTCAGGGACAAGGGGCTGAGAGTGGATTTCAGTGGTCTCTTGGGGCGGCGCGGCAGTCGGTTTTACCTTCTGGACGATTTGACTGATGTACTCTAGATCCACTGTCGTAATTTTCTTGAAGGTGACAAACCAAGAGAGCAAACTAATGGCCATCCCCGGTTCCAATGTCGTAATTAAGGTGGCTAGGTCTAAGTCATCCAGACGAATGGCCTTAAGGGCAGCATCGGTTTGGCCTAGAACAATGGCGGCATCCCCCGGACTTAAGTGTTGGAGGCTCGTGTAGAGCAACCTCAGATCAATTGTTTCTTGGCAGCCTTGGGTTGAAATGCGGTAGGTGATGTCGTAGAGCCAATCGAGTGTCACCAAGTCATGGTTGAGCATCCAAAGAGCAACATTAAAGGCGGTTTGGGGAAAGGCAGCTTGGGCAAGACTTTTGACAATGACTTGGGCGCGATCGCGCTGAAGCAAGGAGATCAAGGCCGCCTGTCTTTCTGCCTTGGTTGTGAGCTCATGATAGCCAAGGAGGTCTTGGAACAGTTTTTGATCGCTGGGCAGTAATCGAATTGCCGCTGGAGGAGTCATAGACTTAGTGCCGCAGATTGATGTGACTCATTTTCCCTCACCCTCTGATAAGGGCTAGACAGGGCAACGCTAGTCCTTAATTCCACTATAGAGGGTGGCTAGAGTATCGATGCTATTCCCCCACCTTAGCTTCCAATTTGCGCACTCGCTTGAGGAGCTCTGGCAATTGCTTCACTGCGGCTGAGACCTTGAGGTAGAGGGTTTGATCCATCGCCGGGATCCCCCCCATGCGGCTATCTGGCGGTACCGAGCTACTAATGCCGGATTTGGCGGAGACAACAGTGCGATCGCCAATGGTCAAATGACCCGCTGCCCCCACCTGCCCAGCCAAGACCACGTGATTACCAATGTGGGTCGAGCCTGCCAACCCCACTTGGGCACAGAGAATGGCATTTTCACCAATGGTGCAGTTGTGAGCCACCATCGTCAGGTTGTCAATTTTTGTGCCATTTGCCACGGTGGTCTCCCCAAGGGTGGCGCGATCAATCGTTGTGCCAGCACCAATTTCCACATCATTGCCAATGACCACGGTGCCCACTTGGGGAATTTTGTAGTGACGACCATCCGCCAGGGGGACATAGCCAAAGCCATCACTCCCTAAAACCACGCTGTTTTGCAAGATGACGCGATCGCCCAGTTGCACTCGCTCCCGCAGGGCACAGTGGCTGTAGATACGACAGTCTGAGCCAATGACCACATCGTCGTAAAGGGTGCAATGGCTATCAATGACCGTGCGATCGCCAATGCGGACGCGATCGCCAATCACCGTATAAGCACCAATCGTGACCTCAGCTCCCAAAACCACATCAGCTCCCAGAATTGCTGTCGGGTGAATTTTGGCGGCAGGTTTGGGTTGCGGGTAAAACCATTCAATACACTTGGCAAAGGCAAGGTAGGGATGGGGCACCCGCAGCAGAGGACAGGCCGCCTCCCCTTGAAAGTCGGGACGCACAAACACAGCAGCCGCTTGGGTGATCTGCAACAGGGCGGTGTACTTAGGATTGGCCAGAAAAGAAATATCCGTTGCTGTTGCTGTTTCTAGGGGGGCTACCCCCAACACCGGGCGATCGCCTTGCTCTGGACAGTCGAGGGTTGCCCCAAACCGTTCGGCGACATCTGCCAACCGCATCTTGCCGTCCTCATCATTGAACTTGAATTTTAGCTCAGTCTATCAGGTCTCATTTATGAAACGGATCAAGAATTTCGTGAAATCGTTCATACTGAACATTTTATCCTTTGCGCAGGTGATATCCATTGAGTGGCAACTTTGTCAATGTGTTTGTTATATTTTTTAACACCTATACCCGATGACATGGAATAAGGAGTACGTTCTATGGAGCAACGCTTCCCCGAACTGAATGTTGACCTCAGCTTTGAACAGGAGTTTCAAATGCGGGTCATGGAGGAGCAAGTGAGTGCCATGAGCCTTCAGGAAGCTCGTGAGCTACTGTTGCAAGCCTCTCGCCTATTGATGATGAAAGACAACGTCATTCGCTCCTTGGTCAAACGCGCTGCCTAAGTCACCAATGTGTGGGACGGACCTCTTTCTCCACCTTGCTTCCGCTCGCGAATCAAGTAGGGGATATGGGGCTGCACCACAATTTTTTTCTATGGGTAAGCGCTTCATTGCAAACCTCACTTACCTCGTGAATTTTTGCTTGCATCTATTGTCATCTAGCTACAGCATTTCAGTTCACATTAGCCAGACGCGCCGCCAAGATAGTTCTCCAGGGCAAGGATTTTGCAGTTTCCAAGAGCTTCTAAGATGTAGGTAGGGGAAATTCCCCTTGCGATCGCTCCTAGGAGGTATTGATTGATGACCCGTCTACTGCGAATGAGCGTAGCGCTGACGGCGATATTCTACCCCCTTGCCACGTTGGCCACTCCTCTGCCCCCGCTCTTTAATCCCATTTCCCCGACCACTGGCTTTGCATCCTCAGAAATGAACCGCCTTTGGCAAAATCAGGGGCGTTCTAAAGACCACCGCCAGGGCAGTACCACACTGCAACCATCCTCCGACAAGGTGCTACAAATTGAGCTGGATGGCCAACGCCTGACCCCCAGCCAAGCCCAACAACTCCTGCTGCGCCAAGAATAATTCCGAGGGGCTTAGACT
>NZ_JACOMP010000136.1:0-5041 GCF_014466085.1 Thermosynechococcus sp. OHK43 | reverse complement strand
TAACTGAACAGGTGGACAATTACCGAGCTGCCCACTTGCGCGAACTAAGCCCCGATGAGCGCCTCCACGGTGACTTTTTCCAGCGCATGTACGACAACCGCAATCAAATCATCCAGCAGGCTCGCCAAAGTCTTGAGGAGGAGTTCTATCGCATCGTTGAAGATCGCAACCGAGGGCCGAAGTTTGCCCAGGCCTTTCTGCTGCAAATTCGCCAGATTTTTCTTAGTCAAAGGGAAAAGTACGACCGCGAGCTCCAGAACACTTGGCAGCCCAACATCACCAATCGTCAGCGGCAATACGAAAATGCCCTCCAGGACATTAACCACTTCAGTACCCTGTTTGGCATCTCCAAGCAAGCAAAAATGGAGGAATTTTGCCAGCAGGCCCTAGAAGGAATTGAGGGGAGTTTCAATGCCATCATTCAAGCCAAAGCACGGGTACTTGCCAAAGAAGTGATGGCCAAATTGGAGGAGTGGCTACAGGGGATGGAAGCACGTCTTGCCAAGCTCAACCAACGGCTCCTCAATTTACGGGATGGCTTCAAGGCAATGGCCGATAGTCAAGCCGATAGTGCAGATGCCCTGCGGATCAATGGGGTGAAGCTTTACGATCGCCAAGAACTCAACGGCCTCTATCAAGACCTCGTCGAGCGCTATGCCGGTGCCAACACAGGGGTAGAGTCCACATTTACCATTGGCCTCAATCAACTCTGTACCACAACAGCGACAACAGTGTTGCAGGAGGCAAGTCCCCTGTGGAAGGAAACCCGCACTGCCAATGAGGTGATGCGTCTATTGGATTTGGCGCAACTGGCGGATGTCCAAGAAAGTGACCTGGCTGAGATTATCGAGGAAACAGTACGGCGCACCGTGCAAAATGCTCCGGAAGAAAGCCGCCTTGTGCGGGATCTCACCGCCTGCGATCGCCTGTTACAGCTCTATCGCAACGACGAAGGAGAAATCCTGAGTGTTCTGCGCCTCGCCTACCAAAAGTCTAAGCCCCTGCTACTCCTCTCCCAGGCGGTGATGAGTGGGCGCGATGCCGGCTTTACCCCCTCCGTAAATACGAATATTGCCATTGTGGGGGGTGAAAATACCGCCGATTTGGCTGCCAAAAAGCTCATTCCTCTCCTCAAGAACCTTGTCAAGCCCAACGGCCAGAGTATTACCAGTGAAGACATCAAGCCTTTAGGCGATCGCGAGCGGCATCGCATTGTTTTTGTCCAAGAAATGGGGGGCTTTTCATTGCGCTGTATTGAAGGCATGCCCGAACTGCGCCAGTCCTATCAAGATTGGCGCGGCCAAATGATTACCGCCAAGCGGGCCCGCCTGCGAGGAGAAAACCGCGATTTGCCGATTCCCGTGCATCTACAAAAGGATCCTCCCTTTTGGGATGTGTTTCCGGAAAACCCACAACTTTTGAAACTGGTAGTGACAGCTCGGGCCCTGAGTGTTCTGAAACAGGCGGAAAATCGTGCCACCCGTGAAGTGACAATCCGCTATGCCCGCCATACCGCCGTCGGCCTTGAGGAAGTGGATCTGGCTGCCAACTGGGAAGAGGTGACTCAAGTCCTAGAGGTGCTGGCCTGCCGTCCCGACTTAGAGGAAATTCAGCGCCAAGTGACCGTGATTCTCAAAGCCGCAGAAACCCCCCAGCAAAAGCAAACTCTCTATGAGCATTTACTAAACTACTTGAAGCAACGCGAGGAAGAACTCCACAAAGCGGGAGGACGCGACAGCCTTGAATACAAGCGGGAAGCCGCGATTCTCCAAGAGGTGATCCAAACCTATCAATTGGCTCAAGGAACATCAGCTCCTAGTCCAATGCCAACACCCGCTGCCCCTGAACCGCCCCTGCCCCAAACCGAACCAACACCTGAAACCACTGCTTCAGCAAGTTCCTCGGGGTTAGAGCAACTGCAACAACTGATGGCCATGTATCAGCAGGGTCTGCTCTCAGAGGCAGAGTTCCAAGCTGCGAAGAAAAAACTGCTGGGGCTTTAGAGGAGATCCCTGTAATTTCACGAAGAACTGTGGGAACACTTTAGGATAAAGACGAGTCCAAAGTCGGAGCATTCCTATGTCTCCCTATCGTTCTAACCTGCCTTGGTTCTATCGATCGCTCCTTACCTGCAAAGGCCTAACCCTCATTGAACTACTCGTTGTTGTCATTATTATCGCTATCTTGGGGGCGATCGCCCTTCCCTCGATGTTGAATCAGGCCATTAAAGCCCGCGAGTCCCAAGCCAAAACCAATATCGGTGCAGTTAACCGTGCCCAACAGGCCTACCGCTTGGCAAATCCAACCTTCACCGACGACCTAGCAAGTTTACAAATCGGCTTTAGTGATACACCCGACTATGAGTATCAAATCAGCCATGCCGACAGTGACTATGCTCAATTCCAAGCCACCCCTGAGCGAGCAGAATTAAAGGCATTTACAGGTTGTACCTACGCGACGTATACAACATTGACCACAACCCAAATTTTAGAAGCTGCTCCCTCTGGTTCAAGCACAGCATCACCACCGGCCTGTCCCGATCCCACCCCCTGAAGTGTCTGATTCTTCTTCATCTAAATGTTCTGCCGCTGCCTTGTAAAGCGTGAGGACATGGTGATCTAGTAACTGATAAAAGATATGACGTCCTTGGCGGCGAAAACGCACCAGTCGCAGCGCCTTCAGCATCCGCAATTGGTGGGAGACAGCGGATTCGCTCATTTCTAGAGCCACGGCGATATCCCTGACACAAAACTCCCCCTGGGCAAGCAGGTCCACAATTCGCAATCGATTCGTGTCAGCCAGTAGACCAAAAAACTGCGCCATCCGCTGGGCTTTTTCCGTAGAGAGCAAGCGATCGCTCACCTGCGCTAAAGCCTCTGGATGATGAGGATCAAGAGTATTCATATCTTCATCATAGGCGCTGGTTAGGCAATAACCAATTGACATATGAACAGTTGTTCAGATATATTGAAGTAGAGGTGGAAAACAACCTCACTGATCTTGGCCATTTGGAGGAAAAGCCATGACAACTGTTACCCAAATGAAATGCGCCTGTCCCCACTGCCTGTGCATTGTCTCCCTCAGCGATGCAATCATGGTCGACGGCAAACCCTACTGCTCTGAAGTCTGTGCCAATGGCACCTGCAAAGAGAGTAACGGCTGTGGCCACTCAGGTTGTGGCTGTGGCTCTGCCTAGAAGTTACAATCTGTAACAGTAGATAATGACGAGGCGATCGCCCCACCCACTCTATACAATCAAGAGGAGGAGATTGTCCTCGTCATTTCTCATTAGTTGCGATCCAGTGTGGCAGACCTCCCATCTATTTCCTTGATTACAGCCACCTATAACGCTGCCGAGCACCTGTCAGACCTGATATGGACTTGATGATTAAGGTTGTTGCAATCGCAGCATTTCGGCCTGGATACGTTGGCTAAAGGCGCCATCTTGCTGTGCTCGCAGTGTAATCGCATTGAATTGCTCTAGGGACATATTATATTTTCTCAGCACTTGCATTGCCTCCCGCCCATAGTTGGCACAAATGGTCTCCAATCCACTGGGGATATTTTGGGGATTCATGCCAAAGCAAGAGTTTCGGGGCACTTGACCTTGGAAAGCTGCCTGAGCTTGGCGATAGTATTTTTGGCGAATCGGTTCAATTTCGAGAACTACACGGGCATAGGTCGTGATCTCCCACGGAGCAATCACATCTGTGCGCGGGGAAGTCTGAGCCAAGGAATAGGGTGAAGGCACAGGCAGCAGACCGGCACTACACAGAGCAAGGGGTAACCACTTCCAGGACATTGACCACCACACACAACGCGTCCGACTACACTCTACTTGGAATCCCGAGAACTGCTTCAAGTTCCCCAACGCCGGCAAGCAGCAGCCATTAAAAACCGTTTTGGCCAAGATTGAAGGCACAGTAGGTAAATTTACTAGACTTTACAAAAAAGTTACATTCTTTGAAGTTTGCTCATCCAGTCCGTCCAGCAATCAACCACTGCGGTATCCTAAATCTCGGTATTTCTCTCCAGACTGCCCTTATTGTCGTAGCTTAGGGGCTTCCTGAGTTGGCGGCAGGGCATCCACCTGTCATCCTGATCGTTTTAGGAGCGGTTATTACATGGCTCACACTGTCAAAATCTACGATACCTGCATTGGCTGCACCCAGTGTGTGCGGGCCTGCCCCACCGATGTGCTGGAAATGGTGCCTTGGGATGGTTGCAAAGCTGGCCAAATTGCCTCCTCCCCGCGCACGGAAGATTGCGTTGGCTGCAAACGTTGTGAAACCGCCTGCCCTACTGACTTTTTGAGTATTCGTGTCTATTTGGGTGCAGAAACCACCCGCAGCATGGGTCTAGCCTACTAGTTCCCTATTTCTGTGAAGCTGGTCTTAAATACTCGACTGGGCTTGAGGCAGCATTCGAATGTCTCAAGTCTTTTATTTGTGCTTTTCTTGTATATTAGCTGGGTTTATCCCTAAGTGCCACCAGTTGGCTGCTTAGGGTTGGTCCTCATGGCTGAGTCGGTTTTGCAGATCATCCACCGCTTCATTGATCTGGGCAATTTTGGCCTCCAGCTCCAGGCGCATCGCCTCCATCAGAGGCTCGTCATTCCCTTGGAGGGGAGCTGATCGCTGATCTTTGATCCGTGGGCTCTTGTCGGTAGACGCTGCCGCAAGTCTGTCCTTGAGTAGGAGCGTGACCAGAGAGCCAGTAATGCCACCAAAGAGGGCACCCACCAGAAACCCCCAGCCAAAACCATTGCCACGATTCTCCATAAGCCTGCATTGCCCAATAAGACAGCTACCCCAACTGTAGCAGACGGCAAATCGCTTCCCCATAGCTAGGGCAACCCTGTCCTGAGGCAAAAAATTTTTTGAGGGGGGTGTTAAGTCTGGGGCAATGGCTGGGTATGTTAACCGTAGAGACAAGATTGTTGACCTAAGGAGTCTCAAGACTATGAAAACCGAACTGAAAGCTAAATTCCTCCAGCACCTGCTGGCCAAGAAAAAAGCCAACGAAGGCTTCACTTTAATTG
>NZ_JACOMP010000008.1:0-18552 GCF_014466085.1 Thermosynechococcus sp. OHK43 | reverse complement strand
GCACCTGAATTTTACTTTGCCGAACCCTACCACCAGCAATACCTCCACCGCAATGTGAATGGCTACTGCGGCCTTGGGGGCACCAAGGTTCCCTACGAACTGATGAGTGCTACCCCCCGCGTTTAGGGGAGATGGCGGCGATAGGGCATACGGGGACGGTAAGCATCGCTAAAGTTGGTCTGACCGACCGTGGCATTGTTTAACCGTGCCCACTGCATATTGGCTTGCTCAAAGGTAGCACCGTTGAGATTGGCGCGGCGAAAATCCCCACAGCGGACATCGGCTCCCGTTAAGTTGCTGTTGCTGAAATTGGCACGGCGAGCACGACTGTGGCGCAAAATTGCACGGCTAAGGTTAGCACCACTAAGATTGACCTGTTCTAGGTTGGCTCGTTCTAAATAGGCGGCGGTGAGGTTGGCATTACTCAGATTTGCCCCTACCAAATTGGCCACCATGAGGTTGGTATCCTGGAGGTTGGCGCCCTCAAGATTGGCACCCCGCAAATTTGCCCCCGCCAAGTTATAGCCGCGCAAATCAACATGCCGCAGGTCACAGCCAGGACAAGCATTGGTTTGCAGAAGTTGTTGCATGGGGGAAGGCATGGCAAAGGCGGTATGGCTAGCGATCGCCCCACTCATCATTGCTGTTGCGATGAATACCTGTCGCTTCACATCCACCTCCTCCTGCCACGCTAGAGAGACTCTAGCACAAGTGCTAAGAATTTAACCTGCGGCGACGGGAGTACCGATGTCGTTGCTGCCAATCCTTAGCACTGCGAACGGCCAACCACAACAGGAGTAAGGCAATCAACCCGCCCTGCTTGGGTGCCCTCAGGGCAAATAAAACTAACAGCACACACAGGATATCCTGCCCGACAATGACCCAACGGGGTAGCTTCCCTAGGCGATAAAACCAGCCCACCTGCACCAATTGCAACACAAAGGCAAAAAGACCACTAAAGGTACCAATGAGCCACTGGGGTGTATCTGTTGCTGTTGCCACGGTCATGCCAAGGAGGGCACCCACAAGGGGGCTAAAGCACAGTTGCACAAGGATAATGAAGCGGTAGCCCCAGAGGTTCCCAGAAAGAAAGATCTCCAGGAACGACCAAGCAGCCAGCACACCAACTACCCAATAGGGGGAACAATGGCGCAACAAAGGTACCTGTGACCAGAGTTGTTCCCCCTGCAATAGACCTATCAACAGGAGGGGAAGTGCCAGGCGTAGTCCCCCTGCTGCTGCCGCTGAAAGAATGGCCAAAACCTCTAGCATGGTTCCATTGGTTTCAAGATATGGGGTAGCGTTTCCAACAGGCGATCGCACACCGTTTCCGGGGTATCTTCCACCGTGATCCTTAGCTCTAAATCTGCCTGAGCATAGAGGTATTGACGCGCTTGCAGCAGTTCACTCAAGCGTTCCTCAAGGGGTTGTTCCTGCAGTAGGGGCCGCTCTTGATCTTGGCGCAGGCGTTGACAGAGCACCGCAAGGGGGACATGAAGCCAGACCACAATACCGTGATGCAGATAGCTCCAGTTCATCGGGTTAAGGACAATGCCGCCACCTGTGGCCACCACCAAGTGATGGTAACTAGAGACTTGTGCTAGAACCTGTTGTTCTAACTTGCGAAAGGCAGGCTCCCCCTCTTGGGCAAAGATCTCGCGAATCGGTCGTTGGCAAAACTCCGTAATCACAGCATCGGTATCCACAAAACCGTAGCCCAAGCGTTGTGCCAGGATGCGACCCGTGGTGGTTTTACCGGCACCCATCATGCCCACAAGATAGATATTGGCTCCCCCAAGGCGTTCTTGCAGTTCCATAGATAACCATTTCTCGACACCGCCAAATCAGCACTTTAACCTAAATATAGAGGTCTGCCCACAATTTCCATGCCCCAGCCCAATCCCTACGTGACCCTACAGGTGGCCGTTACTGCCACCCAAGCCGAGATTAAGGCCGCCTATCGGCGCTTAGTAAAGCAGTATCACCCCGACTACCACCCCAGCGATCGCTCCAGCCACGAGCGAATGGCTGCCATTAACGCCGCCTATGAAATCTTGGGGGATGAGCAGTCTCGGCAAGCCTATGATGCCCAGTACCGTGTCCACCCCAAAGACGCTAGGCTCGATGTTCGGGGTTTCCAAGCTGCCGATCGCGAGCTAGGACAATGGCTGGCACTCACCTACAAGCCCGTGACTCAGATTATTGACGCGGTCTTGCGATCGCTCCCCCCGCAGATTGATGCCCTCGCTGCCGATCCCTTTGATGATGACCTCATGGATCAGTTCCTCACCTACTTGCAGGACTGTCGCCGCGCCCTTACCCGTGCCCGCTATACATTTCAAGCCCAACCCAACCCCGCAGCTGTCGCCAAGGTGGCAGCCCACCTCTATTACTGTTTGAATCAACTGGTGGATGGTCTCGACGAGCTAGAGCAATTTAGCCACAGTTACGACGATCGCTATCTGCATACAGGGCAGGAACTCTTTCGCATTGCCCACCGCCTCTTCGCAGAGTGTCGGCTTGTCCGCTAAACTAAAGAGAATCAGCATCCCAGCACGGCAGCCAGATTCAATCCCAGTTATGAAACATACCCTATCGGTTTTGGTGGAAGATGAGGCGGGTGTCCTCACTCGCATTGCCGGTCTATTTGCGCGGCGTGGCTTTAACATCGAGAGCTTGGCGGTAGGACCGGCAGAGCAAATTGGCATCTCCCGTATTACGATGGTGGTGCCTGGAGATGATGCTGTCATTGAGCAGTTGACCAAGCAACTCTACAAGCTGATCAACGTCCTCAAGGTACAGGATATTACCACAATTCCCTGTGTAGAACGGGAACTGATGCTCCTGAAGGTGAATGCCACCGCCAGTACCCGCTCTGAAATTTTGGAACTGGTGCAAATTTTCCGCGCTAAGGTGGTGGATGTGTCCGACGATTCACTAATCATCGAGGTCTCCGGTGACCCTGGCAAAATGGTTGCCCTAGTACAAATGCTGAATAAATTTGGGATTCGCGAAATTGCCCGCACCGGTAAAATTGCCCTTGTGCGCGAGTCTGGGGTGAATACAGAATACCTGAAGTCCTTGGAAGCACGGGTCTAATTGGCGGTGAAGTATCCCTGGTTAATGCTTGCATTGGGGGCGATCGCCCTCAGCAGTTGTACGGCAACCGAGTCTCCCTCAGCAAACAAGAATGCATTGCCCCTTGGGGTTGCCCTCGCCCAAACGGGTAATGCGGCTCTCTACGGCCAAGAGCAACTCCAGGGGGTGCGAGTCGCCGCCGAATTTTTTAATCAATCAGGCCAAATCAAGGAGCAGACCCTGCGGCTGGTGATTCAGGATACCGGCAGTGATGAGGCCGGCGCAGTGAATGTTTTTCAAACCTTGATCAATGGCGATCGCGTGATTGGTATTGTCGGCCCTACCCTCTCGCAGCAAGCCTTTAGTGCCGATCCCATTGCCGAGCAAGCGGGGGTACCGGTTGTCGCTCCCTCCAATACAGCCCGTGGCATTCCTGAAATTGGTGCCTTCATTAGTCGCGTCTCCGCAGGGGTGGAGGTGGTGGCGCCCACGGCGATTCAAGCGGCCCTTGAGATTAACCCCAACATTCGCCGAGTGGCTGTCTTCTTTGCCCAAGATGATGCCTTTAGTCGGTCAGAAACCGAGATTTTTCAAAAAGCCATTCGTGAGCATCCCAAGCTTGAACTGGTGAGTGTCCAGCAAACCCAAACCACTGATACAAATTTCCAAGCCCAAATCAATGCCACCCTCAGTGTCAAACCGGACTTAATTGTCATCTCTGGCCTAGCGGCGGACGGCGGTAACCTCATTCGTCAACTGCGGGAACTGGGCTACCAAGGGTTAATTTTGGGGGGCAATGGCGTCAATACCGTCAACATCCTCCCTGTCTGTCGTCGTCTCTGTAATGGGGTTCTGGTGGCGCAGGCCTATAATTCCGAAAACCCCGATCCGATGAACGTCAAGTTCCGCAACGCCTTTGAAGCCAAATATGGCCAAGTCCCCTCTCAGTTCAGTGCCCAAGCCTTTACGGCGGTTCAGGTCTTTGCGGACTCCTTAGCGCGCCTTTCCCAAGAAAAGAACGTGTCGGAATTGCCCCTTGCAGATTTGCGTCAGGCCTTGAACCAAGAGATTCTCAAGGGAGTCTATGAAACCCCCCTTGGAGAAATTCGCTTTACACCTGAGGGAGAGGTGCTGCAACGCTTCTTTTACGTCGGTCAGATTGAGATGAGTGATGATGGCCAAAGCGGAAAATTTAGCTTGGTGAAAAAAGTTGAACGACAGCCCTAATGGGCAACCAACTCAGCAGCTTCACGAGGTTTCTTGCTCCGCCAAAGGAGGCGAATTGGGGTACCCCGAAATCCTAGCTGCTGACGAATTTGGCTCTCAATGTAGCGGCGATAGTTATCCTTGAAGAGTTTGGCATCGTTGACAAAAATCGCAAATGTTGGCGGCTGGGTGGCGACTTGGGTAGCGTAGTAGATTTTCCCTTGGCGGCCTTGGCGAGTGGCGGGGGGAGTATGCCAGCGTAGGGCTTCTTGAATGACTTCATTCACCACTGCTGTACTGACGCGGCGACGGTGTTGTTCAACCGCCGCATCCACCGCCGCAAAAATTTTGTCAAGGCGTTGACCCGTATGGGCACTGACAAAAAGGGCATCTGCCCACTCCAGAAAATGCAACCGCTGATATAGGCGATCGCGATAAGCGTTAATGGTATAGGTATCTTTGTCGGGGACGGCATCCCACTTGTTCACAATCAGCACACAGGCCCGCCCCTGATCGGCGATGTGCCCTGCCAAGCGTTGATCCTGTTCGGTAATGTCTTCAAGGGCATCCAACACCAACAGCACCACGTCGGAGCGGTGAATGGCCTTAAAGGCACGATGGACACTAAACATCTCGGGCCCATAGGCCACATGAGTCCGTTTCCGAATACCAGCGGTATCAATGAAGCGGTACTGGGTGCCCTCGTGTTCAATCACTGTGTCAATGGCGTCGCGGGTGGTACCTGAAATCGGACTGACAATGGCGCGATCGCTCCCAATTAGGGCATTGAGCAAGCTAGATTTACCCACATTGGGACGCCCTGCAATGGCCACCTGAATCTCCGGCCCCTCGGGAAGCGTTTCCCCCGATGGCAAGTAGGTAATCAATTGATCCAGCAACTCCCCCGTACCGCTGCCGTGGATACTAGAAATCGGGTAGGGTTCTCCCAGCCCCAGGGACCAAAACTCCGCCGCCTGTACTTGACCCATTTGGCGCGACTCGCATTTATTCACCGCCACTAAAATGGGTACAGGAAGCTGGCGCAACCACGCCGCAATCTCATAGTCGAGCGCCGTAGGCCCTGCTTGACCATCTACCACAAAAATCGCTGCCGTGGCCTCCTGCAGGGCAAGCTCTGCCTGCTGACGAATCAGGGGCAAAAAGTCACTATCATCATCAAACACTAAGCCCCCGGTATCCACGACCAAAAATTCCCGATCTTGCCAAAAAGCTGGTCGGTAGGTGCGATCGCGAGTTACTCCCGGCTCATCGTGGACAATGGCATCCCGTTCGCCGGCTAGGCGGTTCACAAAGGTTGATTTGCCCACATTGGGGCGGCCAACGACAGCAACAATCGGCAAAGCCATAGTCAGGAGTGGTCTTCGCAAATCGTGTTTTGGGCAATGCCCTAGAGTTCAAGCTGGCTGCCCCGCTTGTATTGTTGGTAGGCAGCAAAGAATAGCCCTGCCAACGTCACTGGAATCAGCCCTAAAACAATCCCACATAGTAAAGGTTCAATCATCGCTCGATCGGAACTCAACCATCACTTCATTCCCCACGATACACTATTTGATAATTGTTTTGATAAGTGTTGCATCGGCAGTTTCCTCTTCAAAGAATCGTCACCGCGGGTGAGAATCTTCATGTTTCGCTTTCCTTTGCTCTCCCTCCTTCAGCTTCTTTTGCCGACAACCGCAGCAATAGCTGCTCTTTTGACACCACTTTACTTTAGCGAACGGCAGGCGCTTCTCAAGGAGCTTCGAGTAGAACAAGAAAGTAAACTAGAGAATATTAACTTGATGCTGGCGAATACCTTCGGCGATACTGTAAATGATCTCAAGGTGTTGGCCAGCCTTCATCTCTGGCACGAGTTAGTTGATAGCACCGCTAGGGAACAGAGGGAGGACATAGATCAAGAAGCACAGGACACAGTGGAGCAGTGGCATCACTTTAAGAAGTATTACGATCTCCTTTATGTGCTGGATAGCAGGGGCAGAATCCGTTTTCAGTGGAGGGCAATGCCCCAGATTACCCCCCGCTCTCCGCTGCAAGCCACTCCCCCCTACTGGCCTCTCCTTCGGGAATTAGCTCCTGATCAAGTGTTTGTCTCCCCTGTGGACATTATAGAGACCGAAAGCCTGCGTTTTCCGTTGCCGGTGGTGTATGTGGGGGTACCTCTGTACCACCAGTCCACACGCAAGGGAGTGCTCCTTCTCCGTTACCAAGTCAACCATCTTTTCGAGGCGCTGCTTGGGCTATGTAACACCCAAGGAGGGTTGTGCCTGCTCGCAAACAATCAGGGCTATTGGCTTCTTGGGGAAGATATTCGCGAGCAGTGGGGATTTCATTTTCCTGAGCGACGGCAGTTCACTGTCCGCCAGCAGTACCCCCTCCTGTGGCAGCAAATGCAACATCAGTCGAGGGGCAGCCTGTTTAGCGCCGATGGCTTATTTGTCTATCAAAGTTTTTCTCCGTTGAAGGAGGACTCTGTCTCTGCTGAGAGCGCAGCGCATTCATCTCGCCTCCAAAGTAACATTCGTTGGTGGTTGATTGGATTCGTACCCAACAGCTCCATAGAGTTATACCTGGAGCGCTTAAATCGCGACTTCTTGCTCTCCTTTACTGCACTCTGTCTCTTGGCCGCCGTAGCTGTCCTACTCATAGCCCGCGATCGCCAACGCAAACGGAGCTTACAGAAGCTACTGGAAACCAGTAACGCCCGCTTTCGCAGTGTCAGTGAAATGGCACCTGTGGGGATTTTTACCCTGGATGCCCAAGGACAACCCACGTTTCTTAACCAGAGGCTACTGCAACTGTTGCAGGTTCACAGCCTAGAGGAAGCTCAACAGCGGTGGATAGAACGTCTCCATCCTGAGGATCGCGATCGCGTCTTGAAAGCCTGGGCAACATGCCAGCAGCAAAGAGTACCTTTCCATGAGAAATTTCGAATTGTCCATCACGATAGCAGCAGTCACTGGATTAACGCCCGCATCATTCCCCTCCAGCAAAGCAGCGCCACAGATAGTTTTGTCGGTACCTGGGAAGATATCTCCCAAATGATGGAGCAGCAAAAGCTCCTAGAAACAGCGCGCCAAGCTGCCGAGGAAGCCAGCCGTGCCAAGAGCGAGTTTTTGGCCACCATGAGCCATGAAATTCGCACCCCCATGAACGCCATCATTGGTCTGACCGGACTGCTGCTCGACACCCCCCTCAATCCCCAACAACAGGAGTTTGTCAATACCATTCGCCTCAGTGGGGATGCTCTGCTGGCGGTAATCAACGATATTCTCGATTTCTCGAAAATTGAGTCGGGTAAGTTGGAGCTGGAGAGCTATCCCTTTAATCTGTGCACTTGCGTTGAAGAAGTCCTCGATCTATTGGCAAGTCGTGCCGCCGAACGTGAGGTGGAACTTGCTGCCGACATTGATGCAGGGGTGCCCTGCACTGTCATTGGCGATATGGGACGGCTGCGACAGGTACTTGTCAATCTCATCGGCAATGCCATCAAGTTTACCCAAAAAGGCAATGTCACACTCTACGTGAAGGCAATGCCAACACCGATGAGTCAGTATGAATTTATGCCCTCATATTACTCCTACTTATTTGCCATTCAGGATACAGGGATCGGTATTTCTCCAGCCGGCATGAATCGCCTTTTCAAGCCCTTTAGCCAAGTGGATGCCTCCACCACTCGTCAGTATGGCGGCACTGGACTAGGTTTAGTCATCTGCCAACGCCTTGTGGAGCGGATGGGGGGGCAAATTTGGGTAGAAAGCAAAAAGGCGGGAGAACCCCTCACCGTAGGCGGAACACCCCCGGCGGCCTATGAGTCAATTCCAATACCCGAGAGCGGATCAGTTTTTTACTTTACGGTGCGGTTTTTGCTCAATCCGAAGTCGGCACCAGAGGCAGTTAATGACACTTGCCACCTTGCAAACCGCCGCGTTCTTATTGTCGACGATAATGCGACCAATCGCCAAATTCTAGCGCTACAAACCAAAAAATGGAACATGCACCCCCTGGTGGCCGATAGTGGGGCCAGTGCCCTTACGCTTCTCCAACAACAAGGGGTACCGGATGTAGCTATTCTAGACCTACAGATGCCTGAGATGGATGGGCTTGCCCTCGCTCGCCAAATTCGCACAGCCTACGGTCAATTGCCCCTGATCCTTCTCACTTCCTTGGGAAATACCCTCACGGAGTCAGAGAAGACTCTATTCTCTAGCCTGATCAGCAAGCCCGTGAAACAATCGACACTGTACAATGCCCTGAATAATTTATTTTGCGAAAAGCAGAAAGCCGTATCCTCCAAACCAGCCACAGCGCCATCCTTTGAACAGCTAAAAACCGAATTACCGCCCCTGCGCATTCTGGTGGCTGAAGATAACAAGGTCAACCAGATGGTGGCGTTGCGGATTTTGGAAAAGTTGGGCTATCGCGGTGATATTGCGGCCAACGGCTTGGAGGTCCTGGATGCGGTGCAGCGGCAGCCCTACGATGTAATCTTGATGGATATGCAAATGCCGGAGATGGATGGCATTACGGCTACCCGAGAAGTGACTCAACTGTTTCAAGGGCTCAAGAAACCCCGTCCGCGAATTATTGCCATGACCGCCAATGCCATGGAGAGCGATCGCCAGCTTTGTCTCGATGCAGGCATGGACGATTATGTGAGCAAGCCTATTCACCTTGAGGAATTGGTGCGTGCCCTTCGCCAGTGTCAGCCCCTTCAGACCCCAACAACTTAACATCTAGCGATACACTAAAAAAGATAGACTCAGAGGGTTGTCGCCTCCAGCAAAAATAAATAATGATCTATGGTTACTCCTGAACAACTGACCACCTTAATTCAATCCAGCTTGCCCGATGCCTTTGTTCAAGTACAGGATTTGACGGGGGGTGGCGATCATTACGAAGCGGTAGTGGTCTCCGCCGCCTTTGAGGGCAAGGGACTGGTGCAGCAGCACCAATTGGTCTATAGCAGCCTCAAGGATCTCATGGCCAGCAATGAACTCCACGCCCTTGCCCTGAAGACCTATACTCCCCAACAATGGGCACAACGTCAGTGATTTAGAATGCAATTTTGTAACTTGTCAACTTAAGAGGGAAAGCGAACGATGACACCCGAACTCCATGCCAAAATTGATAACCTTGTCAAGAGCAACAAGATCATTGTTTTCATGAAGGGGAGCAAGCTGATGCCCCAATGCGGTTTTTCTAACAATGCGGTGCAAATTTTGAATGCCCTCGGCGTCCCCTATGAAACAGTGGATGTCCTTGAGGATTTTGAGATTCGTCAAGGGATTAAGGAGTATTCCAACTGGCCAACGATTCCCCAAGTGTTTATCAACGGCGAGTTTATTGGTGGCTCCGATATTCTCATTGAGCTATACCAAAGTGGTGAATTGCAACAACTGGTTGAGGTGGCTTTAGCTTCATAACTTTTTCTGCCATTCACTGACGCTCAAAAAAATCCCCCATTGCTGGGGGATCGTCATCATTTGTTCAACAACCTTGACTGTTCGGCCTCAAAGGGGCGGATTAGGCAAGGCTCACTTTGACGACGCGGTTTTTCTCTTCTTCCGCTTTCGGCAGGGTCAGGCGCAGGATACCATCTTTGTATTCGGCTTTGACATCGGTGTTTTGAATCCGAACTGGCAGAGGAATGACCCGTTGGAATTTGCCATAGCGGAATTCTGTACGTTTCATGCCCTCTGTTTCAGTTTTGGTTTCAGATTTGCGTTCGCCACTAATGGAAACCGCTTCAGCTGTAACTTGAACGTCAATGTCTTTGGGATCCATCCCCGGAAGCTCTACTTTCAAGAAAAGGGCTTCAGGGGTTTCTTCCAGTTCTGCGGCGGGCAGAAAACTAAGATCACTGCGCCGCTCCGTCAAGGGAATCAATTCATCGAATAGACGGTTCATTTGGCGTTGAATTGCATCAATTTCGCGGAACGGTTCCCAACGAACGAGTGCCATACGCTTATCCTCCTGTACTCCTTAAGGCTTTAGATTGCCCACGGGATGGTTGACAGAGAGAACAGCACCAACAACCAAATTTGCTTGTACTGCTTTTGCTGGTGACTTGGGCTGATTCCCTCTGGCTACCTTCACTATAGAGCATGGAAGTCTTGATACAAGTGGGGTTTAACGATCTCTCCCAGTTCCTATTTCCGAACCCGGGGTGCTGAAAATTACTCTGGAGAGGAAATTAAGAAAACATTAAAATTTGTTAGAAAGAAGGTTATCAACTGAGAGTCCTTGCAGGACGGCTTGGGCGTTGGCGATCGCCAGCGTCCCCCGCAGAAAACCTATATTTGCCCCCGGACACAGATAACTTAAGCACTTCTGCCGACAGAAGGCTTTTAATGCTTCAACGCTGCGCAGTTGACGGGGCCAGTGGAAGGTGGTAGCCGTTTTAATCGGTGCGAGTTCTCCCGTAGGGGTAGGGAGTAGGTGACGACCTGTAAAGAGAACGCCCCCTTGGCAAGACCAATAGACACAGGCACTGCCGGGGGAGTGACCAGGTGTCCAGAGAATTTCGAGGGTTTCACCGATAGCTAGATGGTGGTTAAACGGGGTTACCGTCACTTGGGGCAGCAGATACGCCTCCTGCTCATGGATGATCACTTCGCAGTTGAAGGTGTGCTGAATTTCCCTGACGCGGGCGATCGCCCCGCGATGGGTAAGGATAAGGCGCTGAACGCCCCCCTGGGCCCTGAGCCAATCCTGAGTTGTGTCTGTCCAAAAGGGCGCATCAATAAGGGTATTGCCATCATTTTCTACAATGAGATAAGCAGTACCTCCCAGTGTCTCGCGGTTGGGTGGAAACCCATAGACCCTCGGTAATACAAGGCGGGGCAGTTTCTGTTGTTGAGCCACAGGTATCCAAATCATGACATGGATTTCCCTTATTGTATTGGGTTTAATCTTGGTCTTTATTGTCCGCCAGAGTGCTGCCCGTGTCAGTCAAACCCCTTGGTGGCTCCTGTGGCTAGTGCTGATGTTGCCGGCCTTTTTTATTGCAGGTTGGCTGCTGCTGTTGGGGAATACACCTGTACCTTCGGGATGGCTGATCCTGATCTTTGTCACCAGTTCGGTGCTCTACCTTGTGCTCTTGCGCCGAGGCCAGTCCTTCTTACCGGCTGCGCCACCCACACCCCCGCCACCACCACTGACGGACAATGGCAAGCTCCTCAATCAGGAGGAAGAAACGCAATTGCAGAGCTGTTTCCCTTGGGGAATGTACTATCTGCAGCAAATTGAGTATCGTCCACAGGCGGTGATCTGCCGTGGGCAAATGCGCGGTGATGCCAACCAAGTCTATGAAACAGTGGAGCGCAATATTGCCCAACGCTTTGGCGATCGCTTTCTGGTCATGTTTCAAATGGGTTTGAGTAATAAGCCTTTTTTTGCCCTGATTCCCCGCGATCGCCTGCCCCAGCCCCAACAGCTTTTTCGTCCTGGTCTCAGCCTTGGCCTTCTGGCCTTAACCTTTCTCACCACCACCGTTGCTGGCTTGGCACTTGTGGCGCCTGATCTGACAGCGGCGGAACTGCGGCTCAATCCCAGTTTGCTCTGGCAGGGGTTGCCCTACAGCGTGAGTCTGCTGTTGATTTTGGGCATCCATGAACTGGGACACTTTGCCACTGCATGGTATTACGGCGTGAAGGCAACGCTGCCCTACTTTATTCCTCTGCCCTTTGCCATGGGCACACTGGGGGCCTTTATCCAGATGAGATCGCCTGTTCCCCATCGCCGTGCCCTCTTCGACATTAGTATTGCGGGTCCTATTGCTGGGTTGATCGTGACGCTACCAATTCTAGTTTGGGGGTTACAGCAGTCCGAGGTGGTGCAACTGCCTGCCAATGCTTCGGAGCAGTCCCTCAATCCCCAAGTGTTGAGTCCACGTATTTCGATTCTCTTGGCCCTGATTGCTAAAGCCATTTTTGGCGCCACCCTCAAGAGTAACAGTGCGCTACACCTGCATCCGATGGCAGTGGCGGGGGTGCTGGGTTTGGTAGTGACGGCTTTGAACCTGATGCCTGTGGGTCAATTGGATGGAGGTCACATTGTTCATGCAATCTACGGCCATCGAACGGGGGCAGTCATTGGCCAAGTTAGCCGTTTACTGGTGCTGATTCTCTCGTTTATTCAACCGTGGCTCTTTGTTTGGGCACTGATCCTGTTCTTTATGCCCGCTTTTGATGAACCTGCCCTCAATGATGTCAGTGAATTGGACAACTGGCGCGATGCCCTTGGCCTGATGGCACTGGTGTTGCTATTGCTCATTATTTTCCCGGTGCCAGCGCCCCTTGCAGCGCTGCTACTGCCGACACACCCAATGCCATAGGGGATGACGTTGCCCCTGCTGACGAATGCGCAAGACTTGTTTTTCTAGACGTTGCTGCCACCGCGGGGATCTGCCCCAGAAAATGTTGCGGGTCTGCCAGTACAGAACGCTCAGGGTCGTGCCAATACACAGGGCCAAACCGATCGCCGGCAGCCGATTGAAAAGAATGCCATAGCGCAGCGCTGCCCACGTAAAATGCTCACGCATGAGGCTCATTTCATAACGGAAGCCCCAAAGACTCCATGTGCCGACAGTCAGCCAAAGAAAGAGCACCACACTCCAGCGCATGACAACGGTCAAGCGATGCAGGCGATCCACCTGCTGCCGAAATTCTGATTCAAGGCCTTGGGGCATTCGCGATCGCTCCCTGGGGGGCATCTATCCTCCTTATCGTATTTTCTGGCTATTTTTTCATTTTCACCTGGGGATTGAGGTGGGTCGGGGGGGTGGCTACAGGATGTCTCTCTATGATGCTTTGTGGCACACTGTGGGGAAAGACTGCCAAGCCATGAGGAACCTCTAATGCCACGTGTGAGCTTACTGCGAGCAACCTCCTATGACCTTGACCATCTCAGTGCCTCCCTTGAGGAACTCCTAGCGCCCTTGGGGGGAATGGCGGCAATTGTTCAACCGGGCGATCGCGTGCTCCTCAAGCCTAACTTACTCACGGGGGCACGGCCAAAGCAGGAATGTGTTACCCGTCCTGAACTGGTCTATTGCGTCGCCAAAATGGTGCAAGCCGCCGGTGGCAGACCTTTTCTAGGGGATGGACCCGCCTTTGGCTCCGCATTGGGGGTCGCCCGCAGCAATGGCTACCTGCCCTATATTCAAGAATTAAATTTGCCCGTCATTGAATTCCATGGCGATCGCTACGCCACCGACAATCCCGAATTTGCTCACCTGCGCCTAAGCAAAGAAGCGATGGCCGCCGATGTCGTCATTAACCTGCCCAAGGTCAAATCCCACGTGCAACTGACCCTCACCCTCGGGGTGAAGAATCTCTTTGGCTGTGTCCCGGGCAAAATGAAGGCATGGTGGCACATGGAAGCGGGTAAGGATGCCGATCGCTTTGGCCGTATGCTCGTGGAAACGGCGCGGGCGATCGCCCCCGACCTCACAATTATGGATGGCATTATTGGCCATGAAGGCAATGGCCCCAGTGGTGGAACGCCACGACCACTGCATGTTTTGGGTGCCAGTCGCGACGTTTTTGCCCTCGATCGCGCCTTTGTGGCTATCCTGAATGTTGACCCTGAGCGCATTCCCACCCAACGCGCTGCCACCGCCCTCGGCTACAACTACGAACTTAGTGAGATTGAGTTTCCCTTGGCACAGCCCCACGAATTAACAATTCGCGATTGGCAACTGCCGCAGCAAATGATGCCCATTGACTTTGGCGCCCCCCGCGTTCTCAAATCCACATTCAAACATCTCTATATTCGCTGGATCAAAGAACCCCTAACTGCCTATAGCCAAAAGGCCTAAGTTCTCAGGGGGGACGCCCTTTGATAAGCTAAGGGAATGCAGTTGGGGAGAAGCGTCCTTGAGCTTTGACTACGATCTCATCATTATTGGTGCTGGTGTCGGGGGGCATGGGGCTGCTCTCCATGCCGTCAGTGTTGGACTAAAAACAGCAATAGTGGAAGCAGCAGACATGGGGGGCACCTGCGTCAATCGCGGTTGCATTCCCTCAAAGGCACTCCTGGCGGCAGCCGGACGGGTACGGGAACTACGCCAAGCCAGCCACTGGCAAGCCTTGGGGATTCAACTGGGGCAGGTAAATGTGGATCGCGCCGGCGTCGCTGCCCATGCCGCCAACTTAGTTCAAAAGATCCGCAGTGATCTCACCAATAGTCTCAAGCGTCTCGGTGTGGATACGCTCATTGGCCGAGGGAAAGTAGCCGGTTCCCAAAAAGTGAGCATCACCACGCCCACAGGGGAAAAAATCGTAACCGCCAAGGACATTATCATTGCTACGGGATCAGTGCCTTGGGTGCCCCCCGGTGTGGAGGTAGATGGTAAGACGGTTTATACCAGTGACGATGCCATTAAGCTGGATTGGTTGCCGCAGTGGGTGGCCATTATTGGCAGCGGCTACATTGGTCTAGAATTTGCCGATATTTACACGGCCCTCGGCAGCGAAGTGACAATGATTGAGGCCCTAGATCAACTGATGCCCACCTTTGATCCAGATATTGCCAAACAGGCACAGCGGATTTTGATTGCGGCGCGCGATATTGAAACCTACAGCGGCACCCTAGCCAAGCGTGTCATCCCCGGTAGCCCGGTGGTTATTGAACTCGCAGATGCGAAAACACAAGAAGTCGTGGATGTCCTCGAAGTGGATGCCTGCCTTGTGGCCACCGGTCGCATTCCCGCTACCCAAGACATTGGCCTAGAGAGTGTGGGTGTGACCACCGATAAGCGTGGCTTTATCCCCGTCAATGAGTATTTGGCAGTAACGAAAAAAGGGAAACCCGTCCCCCATTTGTGGGCGATCGGTGATGCCACGGGGAAAATGATGCTGGCCCACGCCGCTTCGGCACAGGGGATTGCCGTTGTTGAAACAATTGTCGGACGGCCTCGCCAAGTGGACTATCGCAGTATTCCTGCGGCGGCCTTTACCCACCCAGAAATGAGCTTTGTCGGCTTGACGGAACCCCAAGCCCGTGAGCTAGGGGAAAAAGAAGGCTTTGAGGTGCAGGTGGCGCGCACCTACTTCAAGGGCAACTCCAAGGCCCTGGCGGAAACCGAAACCGATGGCCTAGCCAAGGTGATCTTCCGCGCTGATACTGGCGAGCTACTGGGGGCGCATATCTTTGGTCTCCATGCCTCGGATTTAATTCAAGAGGCGGCTAATGCCATTCGCGATCGCCAGACGGTGAGCCACTTGGCCTTCAATGTCCACACTCATCCCACCCTCTCGGAGGTACTTGACGAAGCCTTCAAGCGTGCCCACGAGATGGTGACCCACCGCTGAACTTGCTACGATAAAGTTTGGAGTCTTTTAGGAGTGGGTGATGACACAGGCCACACAACCCGCTAGGGGAATCATGATGACCGAAGCTGCCCTCAAGCATGTGCTTGAGCTCCGCGATAAACACGGTAAAGACCTGTGTTTGCGGGTGGGCGTCAAGGGGGGTGGCTGCTCAGGGATGTCCTACACGATGGACTTTGAAGACCCCGCCAATATTCGTGCCGATGATGAAGTCTTTGACTATGATGGCTTCAAGGTGGTCTCCGATCCCAAGAGTATGCTCTACATCTATGGCTTGGTGTTGGACTACAGCAACGCCCTTATTGGTGGTGGCTTTAAGTTTATGAATCCCAATGCCACCCAAACCTGTGGCTGTGGTACCTCATTTTCTGCCTAAGGAGTCCTGCCCTTGACCCCATCTCAGTTTGTGAGCGACGTTGAACGTCAATTTGAGGCAGCGATCGCCCGCTACAAAGAAGGAGCACCTGCCTCAGAGTTAATTCCCACTTTCAAAGAGATTTGCCAGCGTGCTCAAAAAAGTAGCGCCGCTTGGACGTGCTTGGCGTGGCTCTACCTTCTGGATGACAAGCCCCAATCTGCCCTAAAGGCTGCCCAAAAAGCGGTCAAGCTCAACCCCGAAGACCCGCAAGCGCGCATTAACCTGGCGGTGGCAATGCTAGAAACCGGACAAAAGGGCGTTCGTCCCCACATTGAATTGGCGCAAACCGTTGTTGCCGCTGTGGCTGAGCTGCGCCAAGAGGTCATCGATAACTTTGCCGACGGCCTGAAGCGCAAACCCGATTGGGAGAGCCTTGCCCGTGTCAAACAATGGGTACTGGGGGGGTAATCATGGTACGGCTGCGGGATATGATCAATTGGCTGTTGGTCGCCGATACCTTCTTTGTGCTGGCCAGTTTTGGCTGGTTTGTGATTGCCCTGGCTGGTCGGTCCTTTGAGCTTCCCTTGGGGTTTGATCTCTGGCTGCGTCTATGGCAACCCCTCTTTATGCCCGCCATTGGTCTACTGATGGCGGCGGCACTGATTAGCGGTGTCCGCAGCTATGTGCAAAACCGCTGGCTGCTGCGCTCTGTCGGCAGTGACTTGCGATCGCGGGATTGATCCTTAAACCTGTTCTGCTTCCACATCTACTGTTGTGGTGATGTTGGGCGATCGCCGGCTTTTAATGCGCTCCACCAACAATTGCGTTAGCTCACTGGCAAGGATGACCAGAACCGTGACATCATCCAGCTGGCCAACGATCGGCACTAAATCTGGGGAAATATCCAGAGGACTCAGCAAATAGATCAAACTCGCGGCAATGATGAACCAGCGATACTTAGGATGCCGCAACAGCTTCCGATACCAGTTGTAGAAGCCGCTCATGGAGTATCAACCTTGAATCCTGCCCCTATTCTGGCATAGGGACGCAATTGCCCTAGGTCGGGAAAACCGTCCTTAGTTAATCAAAGTTAATCAAAGTAAAAGAGCGTGACCACCTTGTGCTGCTCTTCCGCTAGTTCACAGGTTTGCAGTAGTGTGTGGCTATCGTGGAAAGCAAAGCAAATCAGTTGCTGACAGCGGGAAATAATCTCCTGATTGCAGAGGGAGCTGGCTTCTGCAAGGGGGAGGTGATCATTTTCAGGTTTCTCCACCAAGTGCATCACCTTATCCAGCTGTTGGCGGGATTCCCGAGGCTGGCGTTCTAGACTTTGGGGCAAGATCACCGTCAACAAATTGGGGTCTGCCCGCATTGCCCCCCGAATCGCCGCCGCATTGGTTCCAACCGCACCTGAGGTCATCAGGCGATTCCCAGCCAGCACAAGGGCATAGCTCATCATTTCAATAAGGTGCTGATGGGTAATGGGGACATGACGCGAGCCAAGGAGCGCAATCCGTTTAGGGCCAGAGTCTTGGATTGTCGCTAATTCCTGCAAGAACTCATCAATTTGGGGGGAATCAATGCCCGGAAGATTTGTCGCCTGCGTCAAGAGCGTCTCTCATGTGCTACGGAACGACGCTATTTTAGCATCTTGATCGCCATTTCTAGTAGGGGGCAATTAGTTTACCAACTGCCCTCGGCACCACCGCCAGAGGAGCGCCCGCCTTCATCACTACTACTCGAGGAACTGTCACTCCCTCATAGCTGGAGTAAGTGTCATCGCTGGTGTAAGTGTGGTAGCGATCATCGTCATCATTGTGATAGGAGGAGCGAGAGCGATCGCCTGATTGCACAGAGTTGAACGCGAAAATTTTGAAAAAAAGCCTTAAGCTTAAGATCGGATAAAGAAAGCAGAAAGTTCCAATAAACAGCAGCAGAAGGGGAACAGAAAAAGACTTAAGAAAACTGGACAGGTCAATTGCCGGAACACCGCTAGCGGCATTTGTTAGCCCGTCGGTCTGCAATGTATTGAGTAAGGCGCCCACACCGTTGATGATCCCCTGCGCCAATTGGCCACGACGAAAATCCGGCAGCATGTAGTTGTCAATCACTGCTTGTATACGGGAATTCCAATCCCTGCCGTAGGCACTGCCCAATTGAATGCGCACTTTGCGATCGCCCGGAGCCACTAAGAGCATCACACCATCGTTGCGCCAACGGCTACCCACCCCTCGATGATTAAACAACTCCATCGCAAACGCCTCGAAACTGGCGTGTTGGTTGCTGTGCTCCTGATAGGAATTAATAGTGACTAGAAGTACCTGTTGATTGGTGCGCTGATGAAAGGTCTGAAGTTGCGAACGCACCTGCTCTCGCTGGGAGTCATCTAAAACCTGCGCCAGATCGTTAACATAGGTATCCGGCAAGGCCGGGAAATTCACGTAGGCCTGGACAGGGGATGGAGCAAAGCTGACAATCAGACCGCTGACCAGAGAAAGCAGCAAAAAAAGAAGGGGCTTTTGCCGACGCAGAGTTATCATCTTTTTGAGAGGAATACTT